>JAIRPA010000007.1 GCA_031257235.1 Burkholderiales bacterium
AGGGGTTTGCACCCCTCCCAAGTAGCTACGGTCGAAACCCCGGACTTCCAGGCCGGGGTTCCGGCCTTCGCACCGCCCTAAAGGGCGGGGTTTCAAACCGGAGTCAGTTTTACGATGAACGATCATCCTTTGCCTTTGAGGGACGCCGATTCACAAGAGCGAACCGCCGCCATGACGAAGTTTCTTGTGGATAAGATGATCAAGTGCGGCGGGTTTTTGCCTTTGCGTGATTATATAGATGCCGTGCTTTATACGCCCGGTTTGGGCTACTACGAAAGTCAAAGTATTATTTTTGGACACGGCACGCGCGATGATGGCGGAGATTTCATCACGTCTTCCGAATTAACGCCGTTATTTGCGCGAACGTGGGCGTCACCGATTGCCGCAAACCTCCCCATCGCGCCTTTTATTTGGGAATTTGGCGGGGGTAGCGGTCGGTTTTGTGCAGACTTAATGACCGAACTGGAAGCGCGTCAGGCATTGCCCAAACGTTACTATATGATTGAGAAAAGCGCGACCTTAAAACAACGCCAGCGCGACACGCTAAAGCGTGACATTCCTCATCTTTTCGCCTTGATTGAATGGGTGGATGACTTGCCGGCGGTGATGGAGGGCAGTGTTTTTTTAAATGAAGTCTTGGATGCCGTTCCGCCTCATGTGTTTGTGCGGCATCATCAACAATGGTTTGTCCAAGGGGTTTTGTTCACGAATCATACATTCACCCTTGATCAACGCCCTCTCACCGATCCCGCGATGATCGCGCTTTGCCAATCGCGCGCGCCTTTGAATGAGGCTGACTGTGTAGTGGAAATCAACACGGATGCCCAACATCTTGTCACCCGTATTGCCCGCGCGATGAGCGCGTCGCACACCGGCGCGCCGCTTTATATTTGTGATTACGGTTTTGAGCGTCACGACACGATTCCCGAACGCTATTTAAAAGGCACTTTGCGCGCGTTTTATCGGCATCGTCTGACGGATAACGTCTTAGCCATGCCCGGTTTGATCGACATCACCGCGCACGTGGATTTTTTATCGGTATTGGAAGCCGCGCAAGAGGGCGGGTTGCAATTAGAGACTTTTTGCTCACAAAAAGAATGGTTGATTCGGCATGGCATCTTAGATCATCTTTTAACGTTGACACGAGATCACCCGAATCAGAGCGCCCAAGGCAGTCGCGCCGTACAAACCCTGATTTCGCCGGAGGCGATGGGGGATATTTTTAAGGTATTGGTCCTTCGGGATGGGTTCGGCAAAAAGTAAACCCCTACACTCGCGGGTTCGGCAAAAAGTGGTACTTTTTGCCGGTTGAAGTTACCAAAAAACCACAGGGAAACCCTGATGGTTTTTTGCAAGGGGACGCCGCCCTCGGCGTCCCGAAAAGCGCAAACCCCCGACTGCTTTGCAGTCACCCCCTTTTATAAAGGGGGCTTTTTTATTCGGCAAAAAGTAAACCCCTACTATTTGCCGAACCCGAACCCCTGCCCCGCGATGGCCACTGCCGCGATGGCGGCGGTTTCGGCGCGTAAAATGCGCTCGCCCAAATGCGCGGATAAAAATCCGGCGCGTTTCATCGCCGCGGATTCCTCGTCCGAAAAACCACCCTCCGCGCCGATCATCAACGTGACGGACGCAGGAATTGCCGCACTGATTTGAGGTGACGACATTAGGGACGCAAGGGCGTCGGCAAAAGGCAGGGATGCCGTTGCGTCCAGCGTGATGACAGGAGCGGTTTTTGAGGGCGACATCGCCATAAAATCCGAAAACCGCATGGAAGGATGGCAATAGGGTTGCACGATGCTTTGACATTGCTCGCACGCGCTGATGATGGTTTGCCGCCAATGCGCGATTTTTTTCTCGTCAAAGGGCGCGCTTCGTTCGGTGACAAGCGGGCGAAACTCAAAAACGCCTAATTCCGTCGCTTTTTGCAGTGCGATGTCAAATTTATCTGAGGCAATCACGGAAAGCGCGAGCGTGATTTTGACGCGCGGAGGAGGCGGGGCGAAGACCGGCGCCTCGGCGCGCGCAATAGCCTCTTTTTTGCGGATGTCGGTGATGGTGACTTGCCATGCGTGGGTGTCATGATCAAAGAGCGTTAAAGTGTCATTGACGCGCATTCTTTTGACGCGAACGGCGTGATGAAAGGTGCGCTCGGACAGCGCGAAGGTGTCGCCTTGTTGTAGCGACGCCAAAGAGGTTTCCGAATAAAAGTACGGCATTTGAGAGAGTGTGAAGCCAAAGACAACTTGCAATTATAATGGCGGGTTGCCGGCAATAAGCCCCCTTTTTTTGCCGGATAACCTCTAAAGACAACAAGGAACAACACACATGTTAATCAAACAATTCATGGCGGTAGGGATAAGCGCGTTTTTTGCGTGCGCGGCGGCGGCAACGGGTTTGCCGCCTTCTTTCCAAGACGCGCTCAAAAAGGCAAAAATCCCTGAGACGGCGGTCTCGGTCATGGTTCAGGAAATCGGTCAAAAAGAGCCGCTCATCACGCATTTGGAGCAAACCTTAAGAAATCCCGCCTCGGTGATGAAAGTCGTCACCACCACGGCAGGGCTTGATCTCTTGGGTACGCAATACCAATGGAAAACCGAGGTTTATTTAGACGGCATCTTGACGGCTGACGGCACCTTACAGGGGAACTTGATTCTCAAAGGTTATGGCGACCCTAAAATCACCATTGAACAATGGCAGGATTTCATGCAGCAATTGGTGGCTTCCGGCGTTAAAAAAATCACCGGTGATTTATGGATGGATCGCAGTGTTTTCTCATTACCCAAATTTTCGCCGGCGGCGTTTGACGGCGAGCCGATCAAACCGTACAACGTCGGGCCGGATGCTTTGTTGCTCACGTTTAAATCGGTACGCCTGCAGATCATCCCCAACCTCGACAAAAAAGCCAAGTTTGCGACGGTTTTGGTTGAGCCGCCGCTGGCAAGTGTTCGGGTAACAAAAGCGCCCAAGCAAACGAATCAACGCTGTGGCGACGGCTGGGCAAGCTCGCGCCCGAAAATTCAAGAGTTAGGCAAAGAAACCTTGTTGCAATTTGGTGGCAAGTATTCGTCACGTTGCGGTGTTTCGGAAAAGTATCTTGCTGTTTTGGATGCGCCGCATTTCATTCACGACATGTTTGCTTATTACTATCGTGAAGCCGGCGGCGATTTTAAGGGGGGATTCAAAGAAATCACCGCGCCGACGAACAAAACCCCTTACTTGACTTTTCATTCGTTGCCGCTTTCAAACATTGTGTACGACATCAACAAACGTTCCAACAACGTGATGGCGCAACAGCTTTTTTTAGCCTTGTCGTCTCAAAAAAATTCGCCGCCTTATTCCTACGAAACGTCGCGCGCGGTGGTGAACGATTGGATTAAAACGCGCGCGCTTCATGTGCCGGGGCTTCTGGTTGAAAACGGATCGGGTTTGTCGCGGCTTGAACGCATTTCGGCAGAGGGTTTGGTGTCGTTGTTATTGTTTGCGGAAAAAAGTCCGTGGTTTGACGCCTTTTATGAATCGTTGCCGGTGGCGGGCGTGGACGGCACCTTAAAGCGTCGCTTTGGTCGTTCCGCCGCCAAAGAACGCGCGCGGATGAAAAGCGGCTACTTAAACAACGTGCGCGCATTGGCGGGTTATATCGAAGACGTGAACGGCAAACACTATGTGGCGGTGATTCTTTTAAACCACAAAAACGCCAAAGGCGCCGCGCAAATGATGGAATTCTTTGTCAACGAAATCGCAAAAGGAACGGTGTGATTCAGGGATCAGGTGTAGGGGCGCCGCCCTCGGCGTCCCGAAAGAAAGCATTGCAAAACGCGGGATTAAACAACAACCTGCCATCTCTCACTCCGTCACAAGCGGTCTCGACCCGCAATCCGGTTTTTCCGCTTTTAGCGGGACGGACAAGTCCGTCTCCTACGCAAAAAAGTAACCGGCTTCGCCGGTACTTTTTTGGAAAATAATACCGGCAAAAAGTACCACTTTTTGCCGAACTTTGCCGAACGTCCTCTAACGCGCGGCGGGCGGGGGAAGGTTTTTAACGATGTCGCCCGCTTTGATGTGCTTATCGTGAAACCAACCTTTTCGCACCTCAAGCGCAAAGAGCGCGTCACCGTTTGAATAGTGTTGTGTGATTTCATCCAAAGGCATCATGTCTTCGATATTTAAAATCACACCGTCTTTGTTGATGAACGCAATCGAGAGCGGAGCGGGCGTGTTTTTCATCCAAAAGGCTTGTGGTTGCGGGGCGGGGAAAACAAACAACATTCCGCGACCGTCCGGCAACGGGAAACGGTGCATCAATCCTTCACTGCGCGTCTTGGGCGTTTGCGCCAGCTCAACGACAACGGATTCCTGATTGAGGGTAATCGTGCGTTCCGGCAAGCCGGATTGTTGCGCCAAAGAAAGACTTGAGAAGAATAGCCCTAATAACCACCCTCCCCATAAAAATTTCATCATTTTGTGTTGCATGATCGACTCCAATCATTCACCTATATATATCAAAAAGGCATTAGCCTCTTCACAATAACGGACCCAACAAGCGCGCGGTGGCTTCGGCTAAGTGAACCCAGGGGAAAATTCTGCGGTTGGGTAAAACCGTGATCGACCCCTTCATGTCCTGCTCAAATTGGGTGGCCAACGATTGGGCAACCTCTTGACCAAAGACCAGCGCGCAGACTTCAAAGTTTAATTTAAAACTTCGATTATCAAAATTAACCGAGCCGATGAACGACAAGCGGTCGTCGATCAGCATGGTTTTAGAATGTAGCATCTTTTCCGTGTATTCATGGATCACGACACCCGCGGCGGTTAATTCGTCAAAGTACGAACGCGCGGCAAGCGTGACCGCAAAATGTCCCGTCTTTTTGGGGAGAACAATCCGAACATCCACGCCACGCAACGCCGCAGACGTTAATTCAGCCACCGCCACTTCATCGGGCACAAAATAAGGTGTGGTCAACCAGACGCGGTGCTGCGCCGTGGCAATCGCGGAAAGATACACGCGACGAATCGGCTCCCACGGGGTATCAGGACCTGACCCTAAGATATGGACGATATTGTTGCCGACAATCGGTTTCGTCGGCACGGACGTATGAGGAGGTTCTTCGCCGGTGGTATAGTGCCAGTCTTCCCAAAAAATATGTTGTAAATTAAAGACGGCATCTCCGTTCATCGACAAATGAATGTCTTTATAAGCATTGGCGTGAATCCGTTCATTTTCATTGTCGGTGATATTGACCCCGCCGACAAAACCCGTCCAATCATCACACACGACGATTTTTCGGTGAGTGCGCAAATTCACGACCGGTCTGAACCCCAACGAAGCCAATAAGAAAGGATGAAAAAAGGCAACCTTGCCGCCGGCGTTGATCAGTGGTTGTAAAAAACCCTGTCTTAAACGGTTGGAGCCCAGCGCGTCCACCAACAAGCGCACCTCAACGCCTTCACGCGCTTTGGCGACCAAAAGGTCAAGAAACGCGGTGCCGGTTTGATCCGGCTCGAAGATGTAGTATTCCAGATGAACATGTCTTTTGGCGGCGCCGACTGCCGCGAAAATGGCGTCAAACGCCGCCCCGCCTTCGGTGATGATGTTTACGTTACAGGTTGCCGGAGGCAACCCCGTGGTGGCGACGCCCAAGCGGATCAGGTGCGAAAAATTGCCGACGGATGATAAAGGCGCATTGGCGGCGTGTTCGTGGGCGTGCCACGAGAGCGCGTCTCGCGTTTTGCTTCGTTGCAGGCGTCTTCGTTCGATACGGCGGGGACCAAAAAAGTGATAGATCACGAAGCCCAAATACGGCAAAGCGGCAAGCGCCAATATCCAACCCACCGCGACTGCCGGCGGACGCTTTTGCCAGATGATCCACAGAATCAACAAGACGATATAAGCCGACCACAACCCTAAAATCACGGACATCATTCAAGCCCGCTTTCTGGTGATGACTTCTTGCAACGTCGGTGCGCGTCGAAGATTGTCCATGAGGTGCATGATTGCCAAATAGGGATGAGACCACAGCATTCGAGGTCCCGCATCACGCATGACTTCGCGCATGTGAGCCTGTAGGGTTTTGCTATAACAATGCACGGTACACTTGGCGCACGTCGGCTTATCAGCTCCAAACACACAGCGCGATAATCGACGCATCGCGTATTGTTGTAATGCTTCGCAAGATTCGCACAAGGTTTGACCGTGATGCCGACGGCAGTAGAGATCAATCATCAACGTGACGGTTTTAGCCTCACGTTGTCTTCGTTTGTCGGAGAACACGGGCGGGGAAGCAAGAGACGAATCCGGCATGATGACCTTTTAAGGTGATGAGTTTAAGGCGGTGATGACCGTTTCAGCCCGAAGCAGTTCCGGTAAAAGCTGTGGCGGTTGATTCGGGCGATAAATCACATAAGCCGGAACACCGGAACGTCCTAATTTGGCTAAGGCTTGCGCGATGTTCGGGTCTCGTTTTGTCCAGTCGGCGCGCATCAATAGAATCTGATGATCTAAAAAAGCGCGTTTGACTTCAACGCTGTCTAATACCATGGTTTCGTTGACACGGCAGGTTAAACACCAAGCGGCGGTAAAGTCTACAAATACGGTTTTGCCGTTGGCGACGAGTTTGTTTAATTCGGTTTCGTCGTAAGCCGTCCAATCCTTAAAGTTTTGCGACGTGTGATGTTGTTCCGGCTCGCGGACAATATAAACGAGCAACAGACATGAGGCGGCAAAGGTCGCCAAAATCAGTATTGCCCAAAACCGCGCTTTTTTGTTCAACATCGTGTTTTCACGATAACATTGCCAGGCAAACGCGCCGCACGCGACCACAGGCAACAACGCCAAAAGATACGGCAGACTATAAAGTCCGGTCAGCGAGACAAATATCCAGATCAACCAAGCCACCGTGAGGTAAATCGGGAAGGCAAGCAATTGTTTCAAGCGCGTCATCCAAACGCCGCTATGTGGCAAGAACCGTTGCCATGCGGGGAAAAGCGCGAGCAAGACATAAGGCAATGCCATGCCCAAGCCCAAAGCGATGAATACCGCAAAACCGATATAAATCGGTTGCGTCAACGCACTGCCCAACGCCGCGCCCATAAAAGGCGCGGTACACGGAGAGGCAATGGCAACCGCCAGCACACCGGAGAAGAATGCCGAAAATCTTCCTGAAGAGTGTTGATTGAACAAAGGAGAATGCCCTTTTCTGATGAAAGGGATGCGCAGGGTGCCAAATTCAAACACACCGGAAAAGTTCAGTGCGATGATGAAAAAAAGAATAATCAGAAACAAAACGAAGAGATAAGATTGTAATTGAAACCCCCAGCCTAACTCTTCACCGGTGGCGCGTAACGCGGTCAATACGCTGCCCAACACTAAAAACATCACCATCACGCCGATCGCAAAATACCGGGCATCGCGTTTGGCGATGTGTTTATCTGTGGCTTTGACAAGGTTTAATGCCTTGACCGACACAATGGGAAACACACAAGGCATTAGGTTTAAAATCATTCCTCCCAAGAATGCCGATAAAAGCGTCAGTAAAAAACCGCGCCATCCGGGCGTGAAAGACGACGACTCGAAGGAGGGTGGGTTGTGAGTATCATGGGGATTAAAAATATTATTAGTATTATTGGTATTTGATGAACCCAACCCCGTGGAAGCGGTTGCACGGATGGGATGATCAAAGCGGGGCACCGCCCCTGCTTTGGGGAGGTTTTCCACCGGAAGGTCTAAGGTTGAATAGGTGTATTGATGGGACGCGCCTTGATTGACATGACCCGCGCGCAATACGCCGGTGAGACGTAGCGGGGTGTTGCCGACTTCAAATTGGTGCGAGACCGGAAGCGTCAGCGTCAGATGATCTTTGGCACGGGTGAGTTTTTGCTCAAACGAGGGTTCGATCAAACGTTCGTGTTCGGCAAAAAAGTAAAGGGTGTCCCATTCCTCCGTTGTCGGGGAGGGCGGCGTTAAGGTAAGCACAATGGTTGCCCCTTTGGCCACGGCGGAGGCTTTCCAGCCGGTCAAAGGGGAGGGAAGTGCCAAGCGTTCTTGGGCGAGCGTGTCGGCGACTTCGGACAATAACGGCGCTTTGCCCACCGGGATCACAAGAGAAACGTTGGCGCCTTCGGGAATGCAAATATCGGCGCATTGCAACCAATCGACTCGCGCACGGAAGGACAAAGTATCGGGGGCGTCTTTGTCCACCAAAAATCGCGTCAAAAAGTAGACTTCACCCGTGTAACCGTAATTCATAAACGCGCCAAAGGGCTCTAACGCCGGCGCGGGAAAACGCATCGGAACGGTTTCTGTCACTCCTTTGGGAAGCTCCCAGAGAACCGAGGTGGGCAATCCGGTGTCGCCCGGATTTTGCCAATAGGTATGCCAGCCTTTTGCGATGGAAAGTTTGACGGCGACTTCTATTTCCGAGCCGCGTGTGGCAACGGCATGATCAGAAATAAGGGTGGCGGAAACCGGCGGATTTTCGGCTTTAAAAAGAGGTTGTGCCAACGCGCCAAACGCCCAAAAAAGCGATCCTAAAAGCGCGCATGGATTAAAAAGTAATCGAAAAAGTGACATAGGCGTAGGTAGCGTTGTAAGCCGGCTATTATAGTACGCAAGTGCAAGGGTACGCCCAAAAGTGAAAACCTACACTCGCGGGTTCGGCAAAAAGTATTACTTTTTGCCGGTAATCATTTCCAAAAAACCAAAGGTTGGGGCGGAACTCACATTGCTACGCAAAGTTAGTGGAGACAAAAACCCTGATGGTTTTTTGTAGAAACGGCGGACGCGCAATGCGCGGCGTCATTGCGGGCTTGACCCGCAATCCGGTTTTTCCGCAGTTCCCGCAAAAAAGTATCCGGCTTTGCCGGTACTTTTTTGGACTTATTTCAACCGGCAAAAAGTAATACTTTTTGCCGAAACCTCTGAAACCTGAACCTCACAAATACGAAATTTCAGGGTCGTCGGTCTCTTGTTTTTTGACAGGGGTTTTGAGCGTTAAAACTTTGCGCGGAGGTTTGACGGGCAAAGGTTGAGCCGCCAAAGGTTTATGGGGCGGGGATTTGGTCGCTTGAGTTTTGTGCGTTGCGTTTTTTTGCGATGCGCCTGCCGCGGCGGGTTTGGAAAACCGTCCCGTTGAATCTTTGTGGACGTGGTGCGTCGTGCTTTTTGCCCACGGTGCTTTTGAGGGCGAAGACTTTGCCTCATCAAAAGAAGAAGCGCTTGATCGTTTGACGGGGGCGTCGTGCGAGAACGAAGGCGTTTTGGTTCGGTAACGCGGTTTGTCGGTTGCCGATGACGCATTGGGGGGTCGATCGCCGTCGCCTCTTGTCGTCTTTGAAAAATCTCTTGTAAAACCGCCCGATCTTGCCATGCGGGGCGTGCTTGACCGCTCGCCCCGCTCGCTCTTTTCGGAAAAACGCGAGGATTTCCCGAAAGAGGGCTGACGTGTCGGTGAGGCGGGTTTTTTATCGTCAGCGTGGCGGCTTGATGTTTTTTCACGAGCTTCGACGCTTTTCTTCGCGCCGGACAATATCGGAGGCAAACCGGAGATTTTGGGGAATTTCGGCATTCCCCATGAATCCGTGACGGTGGGCGGCAGATCGGAAACGGTATCGGAAAAAGTAGGATGAGTCGAGTCTGCCATGTCGTCGCCGTCCGTTTTTTTGACACGTCGCATGGAGCCTTTGACAATTCGGAACTCAAAAAAGCGGCATTCGATCGCGCCGTTATAAAGCGGTGTTTTTTTGGAAGGTTTTAACCCCATATGATGCGGCATCTCACGATCTGCCGTGATGAAGTACGTGCTCCAACCGGCAAAGTTTTTCTTTAAGGCAGAGGCTAATGCGGGGTAAAGCTCCGTTAAATACTTTTCATCATCAAGACGCAAACCATACGGCGGATTGGATAAAAGGATGCCCTGATCGGCCGGCGCGACAATATGAGTGGCGTCGGCAATTTTAAAATCGATCCATTCAGAGACACGTGCCAACGCCGCGTGGGTTTTTGCGCCGGCGATAGAAACGGTGGAACGATCGCTGGCAAAAATCGAAGGCGCTTTGGGGGCGGGCAGGACGCGATCACGCGCGGTTTGACGCAAACGTTGCCACGTCGGTCCATCATAAAATCGCAACTTTTGAAACCCAAACGCGCGGGTCAATCCGGGCGCGGAGTTTGACGCAATCAATGCCGCCTCAATCGCCAAGGTGCCGCTACCGCAAAAAGGGTCGATGAACGGCGTGCCCGGTGTCCATCCGGCAAGCGCGATCAAACCCGCGGCGAGGTTTTCGCGCAACGTGGCGGGCTCTTCGGTGTTTCTTCGATAACCGCGTTTGAACAAGGTATCGCCGGAGGTGTCCAGATACAGCGAGACTTCGCGGTCGGTCAAATACACCAACACACGCACGTCGGGAGCTTGTTTATCAATCGCGGGACGCAACATGCCTTCACGACGAAAGCGATCACAAATCGCGTCTTTGACGCGCAAGGTGACGAACGACAAACTGGTGAGCGGCGATTTAATGGCGGTGGTGTCCACGCGCAACGAGCGCGTTTCATTGAAAAATTTTGTCCAATTGATGTATTCGGCAAGCGCGTAAATATCGTGTTCGTCCCGATAAGTATTTTTTTCGACGCGCCACAATATACGACTGGCAAGACGAGACTCCAGATTGGCGCGATACATCAGCGTGAGGTCTCCTTTAAAAGCGACGCCGCCCTCGGTGGGCGACAAGGAAGCCGCGCCCAAACTTTTGAGCTCTTGCGTTAAGGCTTTTTCCAATCCGCGGGGGCAAGTGGCAAAAAAATAGTTGTCGTCCATAGTGTGATGTTCTGTATTGAGGTGTGGGTTGGGCACTTGTGCCGAGGGAGACTCCGCGTTCTGCGTCTCACTTCAAAAAACGCGGTGCTTCATCGTAAAACTGACTCCGGTTTGAAACCCCGCCCTTTAGGGCGGTGCGAAGGCTGGAACCCCGGCCTGGAAGTCCGGGGTTTCGACCGTAGCTACTTGGGAGGGGTGCAAACCCCTTCCAAGTTCGTTCACAGCGACAGGCATGAATGCCTGTCGCTAATGAGTTGCTTGTTGCCAAACGGCAGATTCTAACGCGGTTACACTGAATTCGGGGGCAAACGCGTGGAAATTTCGGCAAGTCTGGCGAGAATAAAGCGCGTCACGACCTTTTGTAAATCGGGGAGACGCCCGTGAAAAAAATGTCCGCAGTCCGGCATCACCACCATGGGCAAACGTTGAGGGCGCGCCCAAGCCAAAGCGTCCGCAAAGGGGATGACATCATCGTCGTCTCCATGGACAACCAAGGTTTCAGGCGGCACATGAGCAAGCGCGAAACGTTTTGCCGCCGGCGCGATCAAGGTCATTATGTCAGGATGAATATCCAACGCCAATTGGGATTGAATCGCGCAGCCGAAGGAAAACCCGCCCAATGCCGTGATGGGCGGAAGGTTGCCGTGATAAAGCGAGAGAAGATAACGCCAAACCGCGCGCGCGTCGTCCAATTCACCGACGCCGTTGTCCCACGCGCCTTCGGACGCGCCGGTTCCGCGATAGTTAAATCGCGCCACGATGAAGTTTTGGGAAAAATATGATTTGGCAAGCGTGGTGACAATTTTGTTGTCGAGCGTTCCGCCTTGTTGCGGGTTAGGCGCGGCAATCAGCGCGATGCCGCAAGGAGCATGCGGCGCGCGCGGCGTATTGATGACGGTTTCGATGTGTCCCGCGCTGCCTTGAACCGTCACGCGGGTGAGTGTTTTGGGCGTCATCGCAAAAGCCGGTCAACTTTACGTCCGCTCATTAAGTGCGCGGATAGAATTTCGTCGATATCTTCCGTGGTTTGGTAGGTGTACCAAGTGCCTTCAGGATAAATAACCATCATCGGCGCGTCGTCGCAGCGCCCCAAGCAACCGGTGCGGTTGACTTTGACCGCTTTGGGGTTGGCAAGGTTCATCGCTTTGACGCGGTCTTTGGCATATTTATAAAAAGAGTCGGCGTCAAGCGTGTTGCCGCAACTTTTTTTGCCGTCTTCGCGCTCGTTGGCGCAGAAAAATAAGTGGTGGGTGTAATGAGTCATGGTGAGGGGATTTTACTGTTGTTCGGGGAAAAGTGGAAACTACGACGGCAAAAAGTATTACTTTTTGCCGAATAAAAAAGCCCCCTTTATGAAAGGGGGTGGCAGGCGAAGCCTGACGGGGGGTTGCGTTTTTCGGGACGCCGAGGGCGGCATCCCCTACACAAAAAAGTATCGGGCTTTGCCCGTACTTTTTTGGAAATTCACACCGCCCAAAAGTAGGTTTTTACTTTTGGGCGTTCCACAAAAGGGGGTGGCAGGCGAAGCCTGACGGGGGGGTGCGTTTTTCGGGACGCCGAGGGCGGCGTCCCCTACACAAAAAAGTATCGGGCTTTGCCCGTACTTTTTTGCTAACTCCAACCGCCCAAAAGTAGGTTTTTACTTTTGGGCGAATAATTTCTACTTTTTGCCGAACGCCTATAATATTTCCGCCGCGTAATCCGCCAATCGGGAGCGTTCTCCGCGGGCAAGCGTGACATGTCCGGCATGCCCCCAGTTTTTCATGCGATCCACCACGTAAGTCAAGCCGGAATTCGATTCGGAAAGATAAGGCGTATCAATTTGTGCCAAATTGCCGAGGCAGACAATTTTGGTGCCGACACCCGCGCGGGTGATCAGGGTTTTCATTTGTTTGGAGGTCAGGTTTTGCGCTTCATCAATAATTAAAAACTTATTGATGAAGGTGCGGCCGCGCATGAAATTCAGACTTTTAATTTTGATGTGGGTGCGTAAAAGATCAAGGGTGGCCGCGCGTTGCCATGAAGTGACTTCTTCGTCGGTGTGTTGTAAGACTTCAAGGTTATCTTCAAGCGCGCCCATCCAAGGGGTCATCTTTTCTTCTTCCGTGCCGGGCAAAAAACCAATATCTTCACCCACCGGTATGGTGGCGCGTGTGATGATAATCTCCGAATACTTTTTATGTTCAATCGCCAACATCAAACCCGAAGCCAGTGCCAAAAGGGTTTTGCCGGTGCCGGCTTGCCCCACCATCGTGACCAAATCAATGTCCGGATTCATCAGTAGGTTCATGGCAAAATTTTGTTCGCGGTTTCTGGCGGTGATGCCCCAAACGGCGTTTTTGGCGTGGGTGTAATCTTTTAAGGTTTGAAGCACGACTTTTTGATGAAGCGTGTCGACATCGGTAACCCGCGCGTAAAAGGGCTTTTCACCTTCCGGCTGCCAATACATCATTTCGTTTAAGTAGGGCGCGCGTTGTCCGTCGTAAGCGATGCGGTACATCGTGTGTCCGCCCTCCTGCCAAGACTCCAATGACTTTTCATGGCGCTCCCAAAAATTTTCGGGTAAAGCCGTGATGCCCGTGTAAAGAATATCGGTGTCTTGCAAGACCTGATCGTTAAAATAATCTTCGGCGTTGATGTTCAAAGCGTGCGCTTTGATGCGCATGTTGATATCTTTGGAGACCAAAAACACATCGCGCTTTGCGTTGTTTTTTTGCAGATGATTGACCACCGCCAAAATTTGGTTGTCGGGATAATCCGCAATCAACGGCAGGGTAGACGCGGGGATAATTTCGGTCTGCAAAAAAAGCCTGCCCATCGTGGGCGGCAGATTTTCAAAGCCGGCCAGCGGAATCCCCTCGGCTAATTGATTGCCCTGTTCTTTGATGTGTTGCGTGATGAGCCGATCTAAAAGGCGCGAGGCTTGACGCGCGTTTCGCGCGGTTTCAGACGTGCCTTTTTTCTGGCGATCCAATTCTTCCAAAACAAGAATGGGCAGGAAAATGTCGTGTTCCTGAAACCGTAACACGGACATGGGGTCATGGAGTAGAACATTGGTATCCAACACAAAAAGACGCCGATCTTTAGGCGCCAACAAACGACGACGGGCAACTTTGGCATTCATAGATAATTTTTAGACCAATCGGAAACAAAGACGTGCATTTTACTTGGGTTTCGGAGTCAGAGGTCAGTAATCAGGGATCAGGAATCAGAGGTCAGGGATCAGAGCGCCGTCATTTAAGCGCAAGGCACAACGGGCCGAAGTCGCAGAATCCACGCCGCCTTTAGGCGGCGTCATTGCGGACTTGATCCGCAATCCGGTTTTTCCGCCTTTTCTACAAAAAAGCATCCGGCTTCGCCGGTGTTTTTTTGGAAACTATTTCCGGCAAAAAGTACTACTTTTTGCCGTTGAGTGTAGGTTTCCACTTTTTGGCGTTGAGTGTAGGGGTTTACTTTTGGGCGTCGCCGCGCGCCGCCCTCCTCCGGCGTGATTCTTTCGGATCGCGTGCGATCGGTAAAAGAAAGTCGATGCGGTCAAACGGTTTGAGAGGGGTAGAACCGATGACTTCTTTTCCGTCCATCGCGTGAATCCAGGGCGTTGACGTTGGGGTTTTGGCGTTAAAATCCGACGGCGCGGCGTTTAAAAAGGCGGCGACGGCGTCGCTGACCGTGCTGTCTTGCGGCAGTTCCAGCGAAAATAAGCGACTGATCGCGCGGTGAGTGTTCGGCGGGTAGGCGATTAAAATCGTCATGGTTGGGGTCAGCACGATATTGATCCTATGAAGCAAACGCAAGAAAGTGAAAAGTTTAAGATAGAATACGCTCAAATTTGAGCCTCTTCCAACCTCCGATCCGATTTTTGACGAGAAGGACGGTGGCGCGGAGGGGCTTGAACCGGAAAGCGCGGGTTTGTCCGTGTGTTTGGGGTGACTTCAAGCAAACAAAACCGGGAAAAGCAAGCACTTTGATCAAATTTTTGTGCGTTGTTCATCATTTTATTTAAAGCTCATGTCTATTGTAGAAAACCGTAAAGCGTTTCACGATTATTTCATCGAAGAGCGTTTTGAAGCAGGTTTGGTGTTGACCGGATGGGAAGTTAAATCCATTCGGGGAGGACGCGCGCAATTAAAAGAAGCCTACGTGATCGTCAAAGGCAATGAATTGTTTTTAATCGGCGCGCACATCACGCCGCTTTCAACGGCATCTTCGCACGTGCAGGTTGATCCGGTGCGCACACGAAAATTATTGATGCACGCCGACGAGATACGTCGTTTGATCGGGCTGACCGAGCGCGCGGGTTATACCTTAATTCCGATTAACCTTCATTATCAAAAAGGAAAGATCAAACTTGAATTGGGTCTTGCCAAGGGGAAGAAGCAATACGATAAACGGCAAGACATCAAAGAAAGAGAATGGAACAGAGAAAAGCAACGATTAAATAAAGTGCGTGTTGCAAAATGAAAGAATAAAGACAGAAGGGGTCGCGAGTGAAAATATTGGTTCCGGTCAAACAAATCATTGATCCTTTAATTGCGGTTGGGTTAAAGTCGGACGGTTCGGGCATTGATACCGCCTCCGCGCGAATGATATTAAATCCTTACGACGAAACCGCGCTGGAAGCGGCGTTGCGTTTGAAGGAAGCCGGCGTGGCGTCAGACGTTCTTGCCGTTTCGTGCGGCGGGCATAGCTCTAAAGACGCCTTGCGCGCGGCGGTCTCGATGGGTATTTCCGATGTTTTGCTGTTAGAAACCGAACGCGCGATCACGCCTTTGATCTTGGCGCGATTATTAAAAGAAGTCGTTCATCAGGAATCGTGTTCATTAGTATTGATTGGCAGATTGGGCATGGGAACAGACAGCAACCAAGTCGCGCCGATGTTGGCGGCGATGCTGGATTGGACACTGTTGCCGTTCGCCGAAAAAATGGAATTTCATCAAGGGCGATTAACCATTCTTTCGCGCGGGGATGAAGAAGACACCACACTTTCCACAGACTTACCCGCCGTGGTGAGTGTTGAAGTGATGATGACCACGCCGCGCGTTCCTAAAATTACCGATTTATTAAAAGCAAAAAAGGCGGCGATACGGGTCAAGCCGGTGGCTGATTTTGATGTGGATTTAACGGTACAAACCACGATTGCAGAACTGCGCGTTGCCCCCTCCCGCTCGCGTGGCGAACAAGTGTTTGATGCAAAAACACTGATCACCCAATTGCGTTCAAAAGCAAGAGTAATATAAAAATATATCGACGCGGAGGTTTCATGATTAAGGCTTTAGTATTGGCGGAATGTGCGGGTAACCAAATCAGACCGCAAACGTATTCGGTCGTCACCGCGATGAAATCGCGCGGTTATCTTGTTGAGCTTTTGATTGCGTCCGACAATAACATTAAAGAGCTTGCCGAAGAAGCCGCGCGGATTGACGGTGTTCATAAAGTGATTACCGTCAGCGCGCCTTATCTTTATTCATGGACCACAAAAAATATTGTGGCGCAAATTTTAACGGTGTTGGCAAGAGAGGATTATCGTGTTTTTGCCATCTCCTCCGGTTTTGCCGGCAAAAGAATCGCGCCTTATCTTGCGGGTAAATTAAATGGTGAAGTTGTCAGCGACGTGGTGGCGTTTTTGGACAACGATACTTTATTAAGACCGGTTTATTCAGGCAGTTTATTGACGGTTGAAAAGATTCAATCCAAGCCCTTATGCGTGACGATACGTTCCGGCGCGTTTGCACCGGCGGCACAATTATCTTCTCCGACGGCGGTTATCGAAGCGCTTGATGCCACGCCGATCGTATCGCGCGTTCAATATGTCGAGCGTCACTGCAAAAACGAAGACGGGCAAAACCGCCTGACGCGCGCGCGCGTGGTGGTGGGTTTTGGCGCAGGCGTGGACAAAGAGGTTTTGCCGATTATTTTTAGGCTTGCGGAAAAACTCAACGCGGCCGTCGGCGCCACGCGCGCGGCGGTGGAAGCGGGGCTCGCGCCTGCCGGGCTATTGTTGGGGCAGACCGGCAAAACCGTCACGCCGGATTTATACATTGCCGTCGGGATTTCCGGCGCCATCCAACACGTGGCCGGCATCAAAGACAGCAAAACCATCGTGGCCATCAATAACGATCAAAACGCGCCGATTTTTGATATTGCCGATTATTTTTGGGTTGCCGACGCCCACGTCGCCGTTTTGCAATTGATAGAGGCATTGTAGACGCCCAAAAGTAAAAACCTACACTCGCGTGTTCGGCAAAAAGTATTACTTTTTGCCGGTTGAAATAATCCAAAAAAGCACGGGCAAAGCCCGATCCTTTTTTGCGTAGGGGACGCCGCCCTCGGCGTCCCGCCAAAGGCGGTAAAACCGGATTGCGGGTCAAGCCCGCAATGACGCAGCCTAAAGGCTGCGCGGGACGCCGAGGGCGGCGTCCCCTGAACGGAGGCGCGGTGTGCTTTCCGCCTTTTCTACAAAAAATCATCGGGGTCCCCCCGCGATTTTTTGGAAATTCCAACCGGCAAAAAGTCGGTTTTTACTTTTTGCCGACCCCCTGATTTATACTAGCGGCGGAACGTTTTACCGGAACTTTAGACATGAACAACAACATGAATCGTTTCATTGTGCGGGTTGCGGCGGTGCTTTTTGCCCTCATCGGGATAGGGAGCGCGTTGGCGCAGGAGACCCCATGCGCGATTTCGCCCGCGGCGGACGCCTCGCTTAGAAAGTCGATCCAAGCGCTGGTTCAACGCCACGACTCGTTGTCGATGGGGTTTGAAGAAGACGGTTGCGCGCGGGTGGGGCAGGCGATTGAAATTTTAAACCGCACGTTAAAGGGCGATTACTTCAAAGCGGCACAAGCCTTTGATTTTTTTATGTTGACCGATGAATCCGAAGACTTCAACACCTTCATGATCGTCAGATTGATTTTTGGCGATGAAGCGTCGTCGGATCGCTTGGAGGCGGTCTACAAAGAAAAAATGCCCAAAAGAGCCGCCTCGGAAGCACCTTTGATGCTGGAGGCGGCATTCAAAGACAAAACCTTCACCGTTTTATTTTCTCCGCCTAAATATTTCAATAAAAACCGCGAGATTTTTTATGCGGTTCAAAAGAGCAAAACGCCTTAACGGTTTTTTTATGAGCCCAACGACTTTTCCCTTTGAATCTCCGGTGATCTATCTTGCGTCGCAGAGTGAGCGACGCTTTTGCCTACTCGCGCAAGCAAAAATCCCGTTTTTGCCGCTTTCGCTCAAAAGCGAGGGTAGGGGAGCGGTGAGGGAAGTGCCGCACGCGGGCGAACGTCCGGAAGATTACGTGAACCGCATGGCACGCGCCAAGGCGGTGGTGGGGTTGCGGCAGTCACGCCTATTGGGGTTATCGCCTTTGCCGGTCTTGGGCGCGGATACGGAGGTGGTGTTAGCCGATAACATTTTTGGCAAACCCAAAGATGCCGACGACGCGCGCGCGATGTTATCCGCCTTGTCCGGCGTCACGCATCAGGTCATTTCATCGGTGGCGCTGGCCACGATGAACCCCAATCAAGCCGAAAAGCGCGTGGGGGTGAAAAGCGCGACCGTCATCACCCAAGTCACGATGAAGCCGTTGTCGGACGCCGAAATCACCGATTATTTAGTATCATCCGAGTGGCAAGGCAAAGCGGGCGCTTACGCCATTCAAGGGTGCGCGGGCTCATTTGTCAAACATTTATCGGGCAGCTTCACCGGCGTGGTGGGGCTGCCCTTGTTTGAAACGGTCACGTTGATCACGCCTTACCTTAGGAGGTAGTTCTTTGAAGGTAGCACGGGATTCACGCGGTTAAAATTCGGGCGTTTTGCAAAGAACGCAAAACTCTATTGATTGAAGGATGGATGGATGTCACAAGAAATACTGGTCAACGTTATGCCCCACGAAACACGGATTGCCGTGTTAGAGCAGGGCATTGTCGAAGAGTTGCACGTTGAGCGTCCAAGTACGCGCGGGGTTGTCGGCAACATCTATTGGGGGAAAGTGTCGCGCGTGTTGCCCGGCATGCAAAGCGCGTTTATTGATATTGGGATGGAGCGTGCGGCGTTTTTGCACGTTGCCGATCTTTACGAAAATCGTGCCGATGAAAATGCCGAAAGAACCCCGATAGAAAAAATGATTCGTGAAGGGCAAACCCTGATGGTCAAAGCCATCAAAGACCCGGTCGGCTCCAAAGGGGCGCGGCTTTCGTCACAGTTGAGTTTGGCGGGCAGGTTTTTGGTTTATCTGCCGCAAGATGCCCACATCGGCATATCCCAAAAAATCGAAGACGAGGCGGAACGTGATCGTCTTCGGGAACAAATGCAAAACATCGTGACTTCATTGAATGTGTCGGGCGGGTTTATTGTTCGCACGGTGGCGGAAGGCGCGACGGAAGAGGAAATCAGAGCCGACGTTGAATACCTAACGCGCGTCTGGAATGAAATTCTCACGCGCGGCATGGAGCTTTCCGCGCCGGCGCTTTTGTATCAGGATTTGCGCCTTCAACAAAGAATGTTGCGGGACATCGCC
>JAIRPA010000075.1 GCA_031257235.1 Burkholderiales bacterium
TCGCCCGGAGCAAACTCGCCTGACAAAAGCGCTTTGGCAAGCGGATTCTCCACCCTTTGTTGGATGGCGCGTTTTAAAGGACGCGCGCCAAACACGGGATCAAAACCTGCCGCCGCAATCAGCGCCAACGCCTCGTCACTGACCGACAATTCAATCTCACGTTCGTGAAGTCTTGCCGTCAATCCGCGCAACTGAATTTGCGCGATTTGCGCGATTTGATTTTCTTTGAGCGGATGAAACACCACCATCTCATCAATTCGATTGATAAATTCAGGACGAAAATGATTTTTCACCTCAAACATCACCGCTTCTTTGATGGCAGATTCGTCGGCATTCTCGTCGGTTAATTGTTGAATTCTGTGCGAACCCAAATTAGAGGTCATCACAATCACCGTGTTTTTGAAATCCACCGTGCGCCCCTGCCCGTCAGTCAAACGCCCTTCATCCAACACTTGTAAAAGCACGTTGAACACATCGGGATGCGCTTTTTCGATTTCATCAAACAAAATCACCGAATAAGGTTTTCTTCGGATGGCTTCGGTTAAATAACCGCCCTCTTCGTAGCCGACATACCCCGGAGGCGCGCCAATCAACCTCGCCACCGAATGTTTTTCCATAAATTCACTCATGTCGATCCGCGTGAGCGCGGCTTCGCTGTCGAATAAAAATTCGGCAAGCGCGCGCGTTAATTCGGTTTTGCCCACACCGGTCGGTCCCAAAAACAAAAACGATCCATAGGGTTTATTCGGATCCGAAAGCCCTGAACGCGAACGCCGTACCGCATCGGAAATCAACCGCACGGCTTCGTCCTGCCCCACCACACGGCGATGCAAACGCTCTTCCATTTTTAAGAGTTTTTCGCGCTCGCCCTGCATCATCTTGGACACGGGAATCCCCGTCGCGCGGGACACCACTTCCGCAATCTCTTCAACCCCCACCGAAGTGCGCAATAATCGGGGCGCGGGCGTTGTGGGCGCTACCGTATCGGCAGACTTTAATTGCGCCTCTAACTGCGGCAGTTTGCCGTATTGTAATTCGCTCATCGTTTGCCAATCGCCGCGCCGCCGTGCTTCTTCCATCTGCACTTTGATCTTGTCGATTTCCGCTTTTAAATGTTTGGTGCCCGCAACTTGCGCTTTTTCCGATTTCCAGATTTCGTCTAAATCCGCATACTCCTTTTCAAGCCGCGCGATTTCTTCTTCAATCAACGCCAAACGTTTTTTAGAAGCGTCGTCCGTCTCTTTTTTCACGGCTTCGCGTTCGATGCGCAATTGAATCAAACGACGATCCAGTTTGTCCATCGCTTCGGGCTTGGAATCAATTTCCATTTTGATGCGCGCCGCCGCTTCGTCGATTAAATCAATCGCCTTATCGGGCAGGAAACGATCGGTGATGTAGCGGTTGGACAACTCCGCCGCCGCGACAATCGCGGGGTCGGTGATCTCCACCCCGTGATGAATCTCATAACGTTCTTGTAAGCCGCGCAAAATGGCAATCGTGGATTCCACCGTCGGTTCATCAATCATCACTTTTTGAAAACGCCGCTCCAAGGCTGCGTCTTTCTCGATGTATTTTCGATATTCGTCTAGGGTGGTCGCGCCGATACAATGTAACTCACCGCGCGATAACGCGGGTTTTAACATATTGCCCGCATCCATCGCACCTTCGGCTTTGCCGGCACCGACCATCGTGTGCAATTCATCAATAAATACAATCGTGCGCCCTTCATCGGCGGTGATGTCTTTGAGCACGGCTTTCAAACGCTCTTCAAATTCGCCGCGATACTTCGCCCCCGCTAAGAGTGCCGCCATATCCAACGCCAACACACGCTTGTCTTTCAAGGTTTCCGGGACTTCCCCGTTGACAATCCGCTGTGCCAACCCCTCCACAATCGCGGTCTTGCCTACCCCCGGCTCGCCGATCAACACCGGATTATTTTTACTTCTGCGTTGCAAGATTTGTATCGCGCGGCGAATCTCATCGTCTCGACCAATCACCGGATCAAGCTTGCCCATGCGCGCGCGTTCGGTCAAATCCAAACAATACTTTTTGAGCGAATCCCGCTTGTCTTCGGCGTTTTGCGTATCCACCGTCTCTTTGCCGCGCACCGCGTCAATCGCCGCCAACAAAGCAGACTTATTGACGCCGGATTCGGTTAAAAGCCGGGTGATCTCTTGTTTGACGTTGATGGCCGCCGATAAAAACAACTCGGACGCGATGAATTGATCGCCGCGACGGGTTGCCTCTTTATCGACCAGATTCAAAAGCGCGATCAAATCCCGCGACATGGAAATTTCACCGTTGCCGCCCTCCATCGTCGGCAGTCTTTCCAAGGATTGGGCAAGGCTTAGTTTGAGTTTGCCCGCGTTTCCGCCGGCGCGCGCAATCAACGCGGCAATACCGCTTTGATCGTCATTGAGTAATGCCAAAAGCACATGTTGCGGCTCAATATAAGTGTGATCGGCAGCCAACGCCGCGCTTTGCGCGTCGGTGATCGCCTGCTGAAATTTGGTCGTTAATTTATCAAAACGCATAAAACCTCCGAGGTGTGATACGGGTGGGCGAAGGTTTAAAACATCAGACAAAAACCTTATCAGTTTCTAAACCACGCCGGGATGGCACCTACATGGCGGCGGTTTTTGAGATTTCAAGGTGGGGCAAAAAATTCGGTAAAAAGTAGGATTTTTCTTTTTGCCGAACCTACAAATCTTTCCGATACAAAAGCGCGTCCTCACGCGCGCCGGTTGGGGTCGGATAATAATTTTTTCGCAACCCTATGCGGTAAAAACCCTCGCCCGAATAAAGCGACTGCGCTTTTTCGTTGGAGACGCGCACTTCCAAAAACATCGCGGTTACTTGGCGTTTTTTAGCCTCATCCGACAAAAAACGAAGTAAATGTTTTGCAACCCCTTGTCGGCGACAAGACGCCAAAACGGCAAGGGTCAATAATTCGGCTTGATCGCTCGCGCATTTCATCACCGCAAAACCGACAACCTTCCCCGCGCTTTCCGCCACCGGCATCACGTCTTGCGCCATCAACGAGCTTTGGAACGCCGATACCCCCCAAGGGGACGTTTGAGCCTCATTTTCTATCGCCATGACCGCCGCCAAATCGTTTGAGGTCATGTGGCGAATGAAAAGCTCAAGCCTTGATTGAATACTCATCAACCTAATCACAAACGCGCGCCGTCACGACGCTCTTCTATGGTGAGCGCGACACGGTTGCGAACATACAAAGGCAAAAGCCGATCCGCCGGCAGAGTATCGCCGGACAAACCCCGCGGAAGTGCCAGCTCTCCGACCACGCGCGCCGTCGGCACACAGGTAGCGTCCATCTCGGTAAAAAGTGGCGATTCATCGTGCGCCAAACGCCATTCGGGGTAGACATCCAACCCGTCTCCCGCGCCCATCCCCATCCAAGACGCCTTCAAGGTTTTGATTTTTTCGATCGCCTGATGCGGCGGCAACACCGTCGGCGGAAAAACTTCACGCCATGAATCGGCAAGAGGGGGCGCGCGGTTTTCTTGAGCGTTGTTATCGCGCCTGATACGCAAAAATGCGCCGATATAAACTTCGTTCATTCGCGCGTCCGAGACGGAAACCACACGGTCAACACCGTGCTTTTGAGAAGCCGCCTCGGCAATCGCCGCCAACGATGAAACCGGCACCACGGGAATATTTAACCCGAACGCCAAACCCTGCGCGACCGAACACCCCACCCGCACGCCGGTGAACGATCCGGGACCGACATCCACCGCGATGGCGTGAATGTGCGACAAGGTTATTTTTGCCTCGGCAAGGGCGGCGGCGACTTCCGGCAAAATGTTGCCCGACGACAAAGAGGTGTTCATTTCGCGCGACACCCAAAAAGGCGCGGCTTGGGTCAAGCCCACGCCCACCGCCACCGAAAGCCGCGCCGTGGTCGTCTCCAACGCCAAGATATTCATTGCCCGCCTCCGCCTTCGTTTAAAACGCGACGCGCAAACAAAAGGTCTTCCCAAGATTTGGCTTTGTCGGTCAAGGTGCGCAATAAATAGGCGGGATGATAAGTCACCACAAGCGGCACATTTTGGTATCGGTGAACGCGGTGACGCAGACTTGCCACCGTATCTTCCGTGTTGAGCAACAAAGACGCCGCCGTTTTGCCGAGCGCCACGATCACTTGAGGCGCGATCAAAGTGATTTGACGCTCTAAATAAGGACGGCAGGCCGCCGCTTCTTCCGCCAAAGGCGCGCGATTGCCCGGCGGGCGACACTTCACCACGTTGGCGATGTAAACATCCTCCCCGCGCTTTAATCCCAACGCTAACAACATTTGATCCAAGAGTTTTCCTGCCTGCCCCACAAACGGTTCCCCGCGCGCGTCTTCTTCCGCGCCCGGACCTTCGCCGATGAACAACCAACGCGCGTTTTTGTCCCCTACCCCCGGCACTGTATGATGGCGCTCCTTACATAAGCCGCACGCCACACATTCGGCAATAGAGACCGGCAATTGATCCCAATTCATGGCGGCAATCAACGATGCCCGCGGGGGGGGCGGGGGTGACTTCCTTTCATGCGCATCCTCGGCAACGGCAAGGTGAGCGGAAACGTCGTCGTCGATTAAAGACTGCCCATGATCGGCATTTAAGGCATCGTTGGATTCATGGGCGTTGCCATGACGCAAACGCCATGGTGTTAATCCCATTTCCGATAAAATCGTGTCTTTCATTGGGGCAGGTCTTTCTTGTGCGTCTTTCTTTTAAAAAGGGTTGCCAAGCGTGATTGGCTTACAACAAACGACGATCACGAAAGGCAGACGCAATCGTGTTTCCGTCTGAATACTCAAGCTCGCCGCCCACCGGCAACCCGCGCGCCAAGCGGCTCAATTTGATTTTCTTGCCGGACAACATTTCGCCGATGGTGTGCGCGGTGGCTTCGCCTTCGTTCGTAAAGTTCGTCGCCACAATCACTTCTTCAACCCCGTCGTCCAAGCGTTTCAGGAGTTGATTCAATCTTAACGTGTTGGGACCCACGCCGTCTAAAGGCGAGATTCTTCCCATCAAGACATAATAAAGCCCGCGATACACCTGCGTTTGCTCGATCATCAGTTGATCCGCCGGCGTTTCCACCACGCACAAAAGTTTTTTGTCGCGCTTGTCTGAAGCGCACATCGCGCACAACGCGGATTCAGAAAAGGTATTGCACCGCTCGCAATGGCGAATATGCGTCAACGCCGCCGTCAGCGCGTTCGCCAAGGTTTTCGCGCCCTCGCGGTTGTATTGCAAAAGATAAGTCGCGGCGCGCTGCGCCGCTTTGGGTCCGATGCCGGGTAAGACACGCAAAGCGTCAACCAATTGATCGAGATGATTTAAGGACATGGCAAGGGGTGGTAGTGGGAAGGCTTTAAGCCCGCCGTCCCGCGCTTTTTTGATCAAACTTCGTGTTAAAACGGCAACTTAAAGCCGGGCGGCAGACCCGCGGCAACCCCGCCCATCTTGTCTTTAGTCATGGTTTCGATTTTGCGAATGGCGTCGTTAAACGCCGCCACCAGCAAATCCTCCAGCATGTCCCGATCATCGCCAAACAAGGATTCATCAATCGCCACACGCCGAACTTCGTGTTTGCCGGTCATCGTGATTTTGACCAAGCCCGCGCCGGACTGACCTTCGATTTCCGCTTTTTCAATTTCTTCCTGCGCACGCTGCATGTTTTCCTGCATCTTTTGCGCCTGCTTCATCAACCCGGCAAGCTGACCACCTTTCATCATCATATTCTCCTTTATAAATCAATAAGTTAAAAACAAATTTTAAAGTTGTTATTTAAAAGAGGCGTCGGACACGGGCATCACAGTGTCGATCACGATCTCGCCGCCTTTTTGATTCAACGCCAACACAAAAGGATCGTTGCAAAACGCGCTTTTGATTTCTTGATTGAAGGCTTCACGTTCACGCGCTTTTTGCGCCGCATGCGAGCTTTGCACTTCTAAAACTTCCTCAAAGATCAATTCAACCGGAAACCCTGTGGCCGCGTTCATCGCTTTTTTAAGATTGGCTTCGCCGCGCTTGATCAACACTTTTTTGTCCCTCGGCAACGCCAAAAAAAACCGGTTGCCGACGACGCGGATAAGCTCCGTGTTTTCCGCCAACTTCATGGCCATGGCCGGCAAGGTGAGCGCCTTCACCCAATCAATCCACGTCTTGGGATCGGGTAAAGCGTTGGGGTGAGCCTCCGCGCCGGCAGGAGACTTATCAGAAGGCGCCACGGCGTGAGTTTCTGGCAATTTGTCAGAGGGAGCGACGCCGTCTTTTTGTGCATCAACATCGTTGGACGCCGTGTCGTGTGTCTTGGGCTTATCAGAAATAAGTGCCTCGTGCGCGTTTTGAGACACCTCGGCTAAAGTTGCCGATATAGCCTTAGGCGCAGTGTTTTCGGCGTTGGATTGATTGTCCGCCCCACGGTGATCGTCAAGATTGGCGGTGGGTGTTGGGTGTTCTTTCGGTTTTTTGGGCGGCGGTGCTTTTTGCGGCGGAAAAGTGCTGTTCTTCGGCGCAAACGCAAGCAACCGCAATAAGGTCATCGAAAGCCCCATGGATTCATCCGGCGCCAACGCCAAATCCGCCCGCCCTTTTAAAGCAATATCGTAATAAAGCTGGATGATTTCGGGAGAAAAACCGGAGGCGACTTCGCGCAATTGCGCTTGGTCTTCATAGTTATCGGCAGCGTTGGGCACCACCTGAACCACGGCAATTCGATGAAAAAGCGACGCCAAAGATTCAAGCAAGCCTGCCGCCGACGCGCCTTCGATCAACATCCGATCGGCGTAATCCAACAAGGCTTTGCCGTCGTTATTCCCCAGCGCGTCCAACAAACGATAAACCGCCGTGCCGTCTATCGCGCCCAACATCGAAGCAACGCTTGCCGCATC
>JAIRPA010000004.1 GCA_031257235.1 Burkholderiales bacterium
CCAATTGATTCCTCGCGTCCCAATAGTATTTGTACACCCCGTCACTTGACAAATTCCCGTTCGCGTCATACGTCAATGTTTTACCGTCAAACTTGATCAGACGATCTGATCTATCATACGTCATACGGGTGTGGGATGCAATCCGGTGTATTTTCGGGACGCTTGATGCCGGTATTCCTTTGGCGGGACGGGCAAGCCCGTCCCCTACGACTGCTTCCTGCTTCCTGACTCCTGCTTTCTGATTCCTGACCTCTGATCCCTGAAGCGTAGGGGTTTATTTTTTGCCGCCCCCTATCTTATCTTCCAATCACTAATGTATAAGCCAATCCCCAGCGAGCGCGTTTCGTGGTTGTAGTCGATCAAACTCTCTCCATAGCCGTCGAAAAAGCGAACATAGCCACGCAAAAAACCGGAAATCGGAAACGTAAAATCAAGTTGCAAGGCGCCGCGGTTCGTTTTGGGGTTCAAACGCGCCAAGGCTTCAAGGGTGTATTCGCGCCATTGATAGTGCGCGATTAAATCGCCGTAACCCATGTAATCGGATAAGTCGGGGTTATCATCCGAGCTTCCCGATTCAGGGATGCGATACCAGCCGCGCGCCAGAAGACTCCAATGATTGTGCTCAAACCCTGCCATGGCATAGACGCGATTCCAGCTGCGCGAGAGTGACCCCGATTGTCCGTTGGATTGATGCACCGCGCCGATGCCAAACAGCCGTATCGGAAACCACGCCACATTGGTGCGCAAAGGAATCGTGGCAATGAACTCCGGCTCATAGTCGGTCTCACGAAAAGGCGCCGACCAATTCGTGTTGTAAATCTGCCAGAAAGAGCGCTGGGTATACCCCACCCAAAAGTCAACCGGCGTATCCAAAACATCGTTCCAAATTCGCGCTTTGAGCGAAATTTGAAATTGCGCTTCGGCTTTTTTGATTCGACCGTCGTACAACAAAGTGTCGTCCCGCGTGGGGGTGTGCGGACTTTTGTTGGGGCGCGTATTAAAGACCATCGGCAAAAAATAATTGGCACGATACGGGCGGATCGCAAAACGATCGTTCGTGTCTTTCATGTTTAAGTCCCATGAACGCGCCAGCCACCCGCGATCGGTATCCGCCTCATCGTCGGCATCTGCGGCCAACCCCTCCGACGGCTTTTTGTCGACCGAAAATTTTTCCATATCCAAAAGAAGCGGCTCGACGGGCACCAGCTTTTTTTCTTCGCCGACACTGATCACATCATCGGGTGAGGATTCTTTTTTGGGATTGGCGGGGGTAAGACTTTTTGCCGCCGCGTCGTAACAGTGAAGCCGCTCGGTATCGTCGGCAATCGCGGCGCATTGCCGCCACGCCAAAGGCGTCTGGGCGGTCACACCCAAGGGCATCATCAAGATTGCCGCCCATAAGGCATTTGCCGCCAATGCCTGTTTAGAAGGCATCGCCCGCACATACAAGGGACGTCTTCCCGCGGGATTATTCATCGGCATCCTTGTCCGCCGAAGGAATGGCGGAGCGTTTCACCGGCGTTTCTAAAGCGGACAAAAGCAAAAAACAGCGTCGATAAAGTTTTAAAAAATCTTCGTCGGACATGGCGACCATTTTGGTCGGTGCTTTGTGTTCGAGAATCGCATTGAAGAGTTCCAGTGCCACGGTTTTGGTTCGCAAATCTTTATCAATGGTCACGGAGTTTTCTATCATATTCACCTCAGAAAAAAAGTTTCATGCACTATCGACAACTAAGAATAATAGGCAAAATCATACGCGCAAAAGTGCGGCGATATTCGCCCGTTTGTTTTTAAGGCGCGTGAACCCTTCGGTACGTCACAAAAGCATAATTTAAAGAGCAAGCGGCATCGGTTTTAGGCTCGCGGCGGATGATCTCCCATTCCTTGTTTGAAAATGACGGGAAAGTCGTGTCTCCGTCAAAATCCGCGTCAATTTCGGTTAAAAGCATGAAGCTCGCGCGGGGCAAAGCCAACCGATAAATCTCTCCGCCGCCAATGCAAAAAATCGGAAGCGGCAATCTGCTTTTTTGAATGGCATCCTCCAACGACCGCGCGGGGGTCGCGTTTGCCGCGATGAAGTCGCTTGTATCGTCGGCGCGGGTTAAAACGATGTTTTGGCGCTCCGGCAACGCGCGTCCCAACGACGCCCACGTTTTCCGACCCATGATGATACTGTGCCCGCGGGTTTGGGCTTTGAACCGCTTTAAGTCTTCGGGAATGCGCCAAATCAGCGCGTTTTGATTGCCGATCACGCGATTTTTGGCCAGTGCCGCAATGAGCACGAGAGGCATCGACGGGGTCGGTGTGATGAGGTCGGATAAAGAGGCGGTGTTCATGGTGGGATTATAACCATTCGCCCAAAAGTAAACCCCTACTTTTGGGCGGAAGGAGTCAGCAAAAAAGCACAGGGAAACCCTGATGCTTTTTTGTAGGAAAGGCGGGGTGGATTCTGCGACTTCGTTTGCTAAAGCAAACTGCGCACTTAAATGACGGTGTTTCTGATCCCTGATACCTGACTTCGGATTCCTGAAACCCAATCCGTTTTAAAGGTTCGGCAAAAAGTAAACACCCACACTCGACGGCAAAAAGTGGTACTTTTTGCCGGTGGAGTCAGCAAAAAAGCACCGGCAAAGCCGGATACTTTTTTGTAAAAACGGCGGAAAAACCGGACTTATGCCCTTGTAAAAAATATTAAAATTTTTGTGAACATCGGTATAATGCTCTTCTTACGTGATACGGTTAGGGCGCGGCGTTTGCCGCTTTGATTTTTAGGAGGTTATCAGCGTGTTTCGACGAGTTTTTTTATGTGTCATCGGCGTGATGGCGTTTGTAGGATGGATGGGGGCGGCACAAGCCCAATTAACCATTGATATCATTGGCGGCTCAGGGGCAACTTTACCGATTTCTGTCGTCTCGTTTGGCAACGAACCCGCCACCCCCGGCACCATTTCCGAGATTGTCGGTGACGATCTCACCCGTTCCGGTCGTTTCCGTTTAGTCAACGCGTCGCAAGTTTCGCCGCGTCCTTCCAACGCCGCCGGCGTCAACGCGGCCACCTTCCGTTCTTTGGGCGCAGACGCGGCGGTAGTCGGTGAGATCAAACAAGTGTCGCAAGACAAAATGGAAGTTCGTTTCGCACTGGTCGATACGGTGCGGCAACAAACCTTGTTGGTCAAAGCCTATTCGATTTCCCCGCGTCAAATTCGCGCCACCGCGCACAAAATCGCAGACTTGGTCTATGAAAAATTAACCGGCGAGCCGGGCATTTTTTCAACCCGAATCGCGTACATCACCCAGCAGGGCAAACAATATCAGTTAAATATCGCCGACGCAGACGGACACAACCCGCAACGGGTGGTGACTTCCCGCGCCCCCTTAATTTCCCCGCGTTTTTCGCCGGATGGAGACCGCATTGCTTATGTGTCGTTTGAAAATCAAAAGCCCGTGGTGTACGTGCAGTCTTTGCGAGACGGCGTCAGAACCGCCTCGGCGCGTTTTCGCGGCAGTAACTCGGCGCCGGCGTGGACGCCGGACGGTCGTGAGCTCGCCGTGACGCTCTCAAGAGACGGCGGCTCCCAGCTCTTTATTGTGCCCTCGGAAGGCGGAAACGCCGCGCGACGCTTGATGTCCTCCTCCGGCATTGATACGGAGGCGATGTTCATGCCGGACGGAAAGTCACTCCTGTTTACCTCAGACCGTGGCGGCACGCCGCAGATTTATCGGCTTTGGCTCAACGATTCGCGCATTGAACGTGTCACCTACGATGGCAGTTATAATGTTTCGCCGCGTCCGTTACCCAACGGCGAAGGAATGGTCTTTGTTCAACGCAACGAAGGTCGTTTTCAGATCGCCACGATGGATTTCCAAACGCGGCAGGTTCTTGTTTTAACGCAAGGGCCTATGGACGAAAGCCCGACCGTCTCTCCGAACGGGCGCTATGTGTTATATACAAGCCTTGTTGATGGGCGTAATGTTTTATCGGCAGTTTCTGTAGACGGCACTATCCGTCAGCGTATCGGCGCTTTAACCGAACAAGTGCGAGAACCGGCTTGGGGACCGCTACTTTAATTTTTAAACGCAATTGCGTTCTCATTTCTTCATAAGGAGCTTTCAAACATGTTTCAATTTCTCAAAAAAGGGTTGGTAATTTTGGCAATATTAGCGTTGGGCGCATGCACATCCCAAAGTGCTCAACAAACGGACGAGGTTCAGGAAACCAAACCGGTCGCCACGGTGGATACTT
>JAIRPA010000099.1 GCA_031257235.1 Burkholderiales bacterium
GGAATCAGAGTGCCGTCATTTAAGCGCGCGTTTGCTTTAGCAAACGAAGTCGCAGAATCCACACGCAGCCTTTAGGCTGCGTCATTGCGGGCAGACCTGCCGTAGGCAGGCAGACCCGCAATGACGAGTTAAAGGTAGCTTCTCCGTACAACTCGATACACCTCATTTGCGACAGTGTTTCTGATCCTTGACCTCTGATCCCAGAAACCGACAAACTTGTTTAAGAATTTCTTAATATTCAGTCATTATATTGATTGCTCCCGATACTTACCCCCTTATTCACACGGACATCGGTATTTTTCGGGCAACACTTAATTGAGTCTTCAAATACTGATTTTTTCAAGGATGAGCAATATAATGAAATCGACGAAAACACTTTATTTTGGCGTATTGTTAGTGTCCGTCGCCTTTTGGGCAATCACGGACACCCTTTTTATCGACAACTTTTCCTATTTCAACTTACGAGCGCCGATGGTGCAATTATCGGGCATCATCGCTATGGTCTCAATGACGGTCTCGATGGTATTGATCGCGCGATTTCGCTTTATTAACAATTTCCTCCCTCTGAAAACCGGTTATCAACTTCACCAATGGTTAGGCATCACCGCGCTTTTGTCTGCTCTGTTTCATTGGTATTGGGCGCAAGGAAGCAAATGGTTGGTTGACTTGGGCATCCTCCAAAAACCTGAGCGCGTCCGTCATGCGATAGACAGCAACACGCTTGAAGGTCTTTTTTTATCCGTGCGCGAGTTTGCGGAGCATATCGGCGAATGGGCATTTTATGTGACGGCGGTGTTGCTCATCATCACGCTCGTCAAACGTATCCCGCGCAACATATTTAAACAAACCCACAAATGGTTGGCGGCGCTTTACTTGATCTTTGTGTTTCACTCAATCATATTGCTCAAGTTTTCGTATTGGCTCGAACCGATGGGACTTTTAATGATGTGCATCTTGATCTTAGGAACCCTCTCCGCCCTTCGGGTTATGAGGGAAAATATCAAGGGAGCGCTCAACAAGAATTGATAAGCGCCATTCGATGTGAGCAATGGCGGGTTGTTGATTTGCGTTGATGTGTACAATACTCGTCCGATGTTGAGCCATCATCTCGCTTACCTAAAATAGCAATCACCGTGAAAGAACAAACCCTTATAAACCCGGATTGGGTTTCGGGGTTCAGTAGGGGACGCCGGCATCAAGCGTCCCGAAAGGAAACATTGCAAAACCGGATTGCGGGTCTGCCTGCCGCAGGCGGTCTGCCCGCAATGACGAGTTAAAGGTAGCTTCTCCGTACAACTCGATGCACCGCATTTGCGGCGGCGTTTCTGATTTCTGATTTCTGATTCCTGATCCCTGATCCCTGACCTCTGATTCCTGATCCCTGAATCACTTTTTGCCGAACACGGCTTGACGCCTCCCCGATTCGCCTGCACAATACGCTTCAACATTTTGACACGGGGTGCCTTTGGCTGAGAAATACCCGCATCACCTGATCCGGATCATGCCGGCGTAGGGATGTCGAAGCCAAAGCCTCGTCAACATTTTTGGAGGCTTTGATGTCGCAATTATTACCTACCCCAATACCCTTACCTCTGATTGCCAATGCTATAGCGGCCATGCGCGCACGCGCGCCTTTGGTGCATTGTTTGACCAATGAAGTTGTTCAAGACATTACTGCCAATGTGTTGTTGGCGGCAGGCGCGTCGCCCGCGATGGTCGTCAGCCGTCAAGAAGCCAAAGACTTTGCGGCAATCGCCGATGCACTTTTGATCAACGTCGGCACTTTGATTCCCAAGCGCGCCCATGCCATGCGTGACGCCGTACAAAGTGCCAATCGTGCGGGCAAACCCTGGGTGCTTGATCCTGTGGCCGTGGGCGCGTTGGCGTATCGAACACAGTTTTGTCGTGATCTCCTCAATGAACGCCCCGCCGCCATACGTGGCAACGCCTCTGAGATATTAGCATTGGCGGGCAATGCTTCTTTAGGGCGCGGTGTGGATAGCGGCGACACCGCCGAACACGCTCTTCACGTTGCCAAAACTTTAGCCCAACAGGTTGGTTCCATTGTCTGCGTCACGGGACCCACCGATTACATCACCGACGGCAACACCCTATGGACGGTGCCTTTTGGCAGTGCCATGATGACGCGCGTCACCGGCGTGGGCTGCGCCTTATCTGCCTTGGTGGCGGCGTTTTTATCCCTCAACACCATCCCCCCGATGGACGCGGCGGCAAGCGCGTGCGCGATGATGGCTCTTGCCGGGCAACATGCCGCCTCACAAACCCAAAAATTAAATGCCGGCATCGGCACTTTTCGTGTTCAACTCATCGACGCTTTGGATTTAATCCATAGCGACACGATCAAGGCGTGGAGTCATGAATAACATCAACTTAAAATTATATTTAGTGTTGGACCCTATTTTATGCGGCGGCATTGAAGGTATGGTCAAGACAGCGATGATTGCCGCAGAAAACGGCGTCACCGTCGTACAATTGCGCGCGGAATCCATGGATAAACGCATGTGGTTTGACGCCGCTATCGCACTCAAACGCGCGTTGGCTGACGTTAATGTTCCGCTCATCATCAACAATCATATTGATGTTGCCCAAGCGGTTGACGCAGACGGCGTTCATGTCGGGCAACGCGATCTTCCGGTTGAGTCCACACGTCAAATCATCGGCAAAAATAAAATTTTAGGATTGTCCGTATCTAATATCGACGAACTTCGCCGAGCCGATGGGGCTATGATTGATTATCTGGGGATCGGACCCGTCTTCCCCACCACGTCCAAAAAAAATGCCGCGCCCGCATTGGGTTTAGCACAATTAAAACAATTAACCTCCTTAAAACATTGTCCCGCCGTTGCCATCGGTGGCATCGGACACGCTCAAGCGCGCGACGTTTTGTCTTGCGGCGTGGAAGGCATTGCGGTGGTCTCCGCCATTTGCGGGCAACCCGACGTTGCCGCCGCCACGCGTGCATTCATCAACGCACTTAACGTTTAAAGGTAAAACAATGATCCATAATGTATTGACCATCGCCGGCACCGACCCCACCGGAGGTGCCGGCATTCAAGCCGATTTAAAAACCTTTTCCGCCATGGGGGTCTATGGAATGTCGGTGATCACGGCGTTGGTCGCGCAAAACACCCAAGGCGTACAACAGGTTTACCCCATTGATCCCGCGTTTATTCAAGCGCAGTGCGATTCCGTATTTTCCGATGTGCGCGTCGATAGCGTGAAGTGCGGCATGTTGGTGGACGCAGAGGTGATTCAAACCGTGCATCGCGCGCTTGTCGCGTACCGTCCCCAATATATAGTATTAGATACGGTGATGGTGGCCAAAAGCGGAGACGCCTTGTTAGCCGAAGACGCCGTTCGCGCCATGCGTGATTTAATGTTACCCCTTGCCGATTTAATCACGCCTAATTTGCCCGAAGCGGCAGCCTTGTTATCTTCCTCGGTGGCGAAAAGCGAAGATGAAATGCGCGATCAGGCTCATGCCCTGCTTCAATTGGGCGCACGCGCGGTTTTCATCAAAGGCGGGCATTTGAATACGGCGGATGCCGCCGATTGGTTAGTCACCGACCATCAAGAAACACGGTTTGTTTCTCCACGAATCCCCACCCAAAACACGCACGGCACGGGCTGCACTTTGTCTGCCGCGTTGGCGGCATTAAGACCGCGCTTTGATACTTGGGATAAAACCGCGCGAGAAGCCAAAACATGGTTGACGGGCGCCATTGAACATTCGTCACTATTGACCGTCGGGCAGGGGCATGGACCGTTGCATCATTTTTATGGGTCGCTCGCCCAAAAGTAATAAAGGCGAAAAAAACGGATTGCGGATCAAGTTGAAAATAACGCAAAAAAGGATCAGGCTTTGCCTGTCCTTTTTTGGAAATTAACCCGCCCAAAAGTAGGTGTTCACTTTTGGGCGAGCCCCCCCCTACGGCGTTTTTAAATTGAACTTGTGGCAATTGCTGCAAATCAACACCGACTCACTGTGATTTTTGTGACACTCGGTGCACGTCACATCTCCCAAGTGATTAAAGTGCGGATTAGGCTCCACCTTCTCGGTGCGTTTTGCCATTGCGTCGTTGTTGCCGTGACAGCTCTCGCATTTTTCAAAAGGCACGGCTTTTGCCGGCGGGTTTTCTTTGTGACACTGCGCACACGTTACCCCTTTTTCAAGGTGCTTGCCCATCGGAATCGTCATGGGCGCGGCAAAGACCGACATCGACAACGCCGCAAAAAGGGTGACAAATACGATATATATGCTTTTCATAAGTATTCTCCTGTTCGTCAATCAGCTTCACGCTTTTTTGCTACGGGCAACCATTTCTTTTGCCGCCACACGTCCGAAAATCGTCGCGCCACCTAACTGACACCCGCCGATATAATCGTTATAGAACAATCCGCCCGCCGCATTTCCCGCCGCGTACAAGCCCGGTATGGTTTGCTGTTCGGTGTTCACCACTTCCGCACGAACATTGATTTTAGGTCCGCCAAAGGTAGCCGTCATTCCCCCTTCAAACGGGAAAGCGTAGTAAGGCGCGGTCTCAACCGCATAAGGCGTTTTTAAGGTATTGGGCGGATTTAATTGAGCCGGCGCGTTATTCTTCAACGCATCGTTATACTCATTGACGGTTTTGATCAAGGCTTCGGCAGGAATGTCCGTCAACTTTGCCAACTCTTCCAAAGTCTCCGCCTGATAAAACGGAGAATTCAAGTGCGTGTATTTTTTAATCATCCCCGCCAATTGCGGATTCTTACTATTAGAATCGCAGATTTGAAACGCGCGATTTTCTTTCGTGACGCGCGGCAATGTTTTTGCCTTCGCCACATAAGTGGAGGCTTCGTCAATCACGCGCTGCCCTTGCATCGACACAATAATCCCGTAGCCCGCGTTCAAAATATCCGCAGGGTTCACGTGCGTTGCGGCAACGATGGGACCGCCATGAAACTGATCCATGTGCACCAACTGCGCGTAAAGCGGTTTGGTCAACGCGATGTTTTCGCCGGTCACGTAGGGCGACCCGCGCGTGGCAAGATTGGCCGCCCAACCGCCCATATACATCGTCAACATTTCACGATTGGCAGAAAAGCCGCCGCTGGCAATCAAAACGCCGCCTTTGGCGTTAAAGTCTTTTAAACCTTCAGGAGTTAAGGCGCGCACGCCGGTGACTTCCATCTTGAGGTTGGTTAAAAGTTCAACGGCTTTGGTGTGATAAAGCACGGGAATGCCGCGCGCTTTTGCCGCCGCCAATAGTTTTCTGATCAACATTCCGCCGCCGGTGATGCCTTCGCCGTCGATGCGGTGAATGCGACCAAAACGAGGATACGGCGCTTTGATGATCTTTTTAAACTTCACCCCGATTTTGTCGACCAACCAATGAAAAGCCTCCGCACTGTTCTCGGCGTAAAAACGGGTTAATTCAGGATCGCCGCGCTGCAGAGAAACTTTCATCATGTCTTGATAGAATTGTTCCACGGAATCATCGTCAATCCCCTGCTCTTTTTGCAGGCGCGTGCCGGTCACACACACCGAGCCCAATGCAAAGATGGCGTTGCCCGAAGGTCTTCCCATTTTTTCCAAAACCACCGGCTTGCCGCCTTGATCGTGAACTTCAATCGCGCACGCAAGCCCTGCGCAACCCGCGCCGACAATCACTGCGTCGAACGTTTGCGCCTTCCCGACTTTTTGAGTCGTTGCCGCCTCCGCCGATGACGGACGGCCCATCATTGCCACCGTCCCTGCGCCCACGGCTGCTAATCCGCTTTTTAATAGGCTTCTTCTGGTAAGCGTTCCCATGTGTCTCTCCCTTAATAAAAGAATAGTCGTCTGTGTGTTTTAAAACATCACAACCTTGCCGGTCAAAATTCACGCATCATCCTGACCCGCCATGAAAAAAACGCGACGTTGTGGCGTCGCGTTTTTTCAAAATGAGGAAATCTTATAAAATGATTCCCGCAAAGATGAATCCGAACAAGACCGAAAGCGTGATACACACCACACCCGGAATAAAGAACGGATGATTAAATACATATTTGCCGATGCGTGTCGAGCCGGTGTCGTCCATTTCAACCGCCGCCAATAAGGTCGGATACGTCGGTAACACGAACAACGCAGACACCGCCGCAAACGATGCAATCAACGTGACCGGGGCCGCGCCAATGGAGATCGCCAAAGGCATTAACGCGCGAGCCGTTGCGGCTTGCGAGTACAGCAACATCGAGGCAAAGAATAACGCAACCGCCAAAAGCCACGGCGCATGATTCAAGACTTCGCCGGCCAAATCTTTGATGGACGCTTCATGCGCCGACACGAATGTGGTGCCCAACCATGCCACACCCAAGATACACACGCACGCGCTCATCCCGGATTGGAAGGTGGACGCCTTCAATACTTTTGCCGCGTCAATCTTGCACAGAAAGGTAATCGCCGTTGCCGCGCTCAACATAAAGACGTAGATGGCTTGATCGCGCGATAACACGATGTTTTCTTTGGCAATCCAACCCACTTTATCGCTGATTAAAGTCGCGTAAAGCATCACCGCAATGATCGCCACCAAGAAAATCCAGACCGAGCGTTTGCCCATTGCCGTGACCGGAATGTTTGAAACGCCGCGCATCGTCACCAAACCTTTGGCGAGACGCTCTTGATAGATAGGATCGTCTTTTAATTCTTTGCCGAGTTTATTGGCAAGAAACGAAGTTAAAATCACCGCCAACAACGTGGTCGGGATGCAGATCATCAATAGATCAATATAACCTACGCCGGGAAACTGCTTTTCAAGCGCGCCGGAGAAGAACACCACCGCGGCAGAAATCGGCGACGCGGTAATGGCAACCTGCGAGGCAACCACCGCAATCGACAAAGGACGCGACGGACGCACACCTTGCTCTTTGGCAACTTCCGCAATCACGGGTAAAGTTGAAAACGCGGTGTGCCCCGTGCCCGCCATTAAGGTCATCAGATAGGTGACGATCGGTGCCAAATACGTGATGTATTTAGGATGACGACGCAACAAGCGTTCGGTGACGACCACCAAAAAGTCTATCCCGCCCGCGACCTGCATCGCGCCAATCGCGGCAATCACCGACATGATGACCAAAATAACGTCCATCGGAATACCGCCCGGCTTGACCCCGATGAGGGCCAGCGCGAACACGCCCAAGCCGCCCGCGTAACCAATGCCGATACTGCCCGCGCGCGCGCCCAAAAAGATCGCGCCCAAAACAATGACCAACTGCAAAATTAAATAAAACGTACTGTGTTCTTGTAATATTTGATATAAACCACTCATGATTCTCTCCCTTTCCTTGTTTAGGACTTAATGAAATGAGGATGAATCAAGTTTTCAAATGAAAAGACTTCATCCCATTTTTCTTGAGTAATCAGCTTCTTCTCTTTAACCACAATATCGTGAACCGATTTGTTTTTAAGGAAACCTTCGCGAGCGATTTCAGCACATTGCTTGTAGCCTAAAATCGGGCTTAACTGTGTGACGATTCCCAGCGAATTCATCACCATCGCCTTCGTGCGTTCTTCGTTGGCGGTGATGCCTTTCACGCAATGTTCCGTCAAGCTATCGACGGCATTTTGCATTGCGTAAATCGAACTGAAAAGCGCGTACCCGATCACCGGCTCCATCACGTTTAATTGTAATTGTCCGGCAGACGCCGCCAACGTCACGGTTAAGTCCATACCAATCACAAAGAAACTTGTTTGGTTGACAACTTCGGGAATCACGGGGTTGACTTTGCCCGGCATGATCGAAGACCCCGGTTGCAACTGCGGCAGGTTGATCTCGTTAAACCCGCAACGCGGACCGGACGCCAACAAGCGAAGGTCGTTGCAAATCTTGGTGAGTTTCACCGCCGTGCGTTTTAACACCCCCGACAACAAAACATACGCGCCTGTGTCGGACGTGGCTTCGACAAGATCGTCCGCCAAGACAAATTCCACGTTGGTCAAGCGGGTCAGATAATGAACCGCTTTTTGGGGATACCCCTCCGGCGCATTCACCGAAGTTCCGATGGCGGTCGCGCCTAAGTTGATCTCACGAAGCATGTTGCACGAATCTTGAATCCGCACGATTTCTTCGCCGATCGTGGTGGCAAACCCGTGAAACTCCGCGCCCAAAGACATCGGGACGGCGTCTTGTAAATGCGTGCGCCCCATCTTCAACACACGATCAAACTCTTTGCCTTTTTCCCACAAGGCTTCTTGTAAGCGGGACAAGGTTTGCGTGTATTCCTGTAAGCGCAACAAAAGCGCCAAACGAAATGCGGTCGGGTAGGCGTCGTTCGTCGATTGCGAACAATTAACATGATCGTTCGGGTTGATGGTTGTGTAATCGCCCTTTTTCTTACCAATCATCTCCAACGCAACGTTGGCAATCACCTCGTTGGTGTTCATATTCATGGACGTTCCCGCTCCGCCTTGGATGAAATCCGTCACAAATTGATCCACAAACTCGCCCGCGATCAAACGATCACACGCTTTGATGATGGCGTCCGCCACATCGCCGGAAAGCGCGCCGCAATCTCTGTTTGCCATTGCGGCGGCTTTCTTGACATACCCAAACGCTTTGACCATCGTTGCTTCACGCGACATGGTCAACCCTGTGATATGAAAATTTTCTTTTCCGCGCAGCGTTTGTACCCCATAGTAAACGTTATCGGGTAATTCGCGCTCTCCTAAAAAATCCTTTTCTATCCGCGCCATAGTTAGCTCCTTTCAAAATACAACATTAAATGCGGGGGGTGGTACAACAAAAAACTTCTTCACGATTCACACTACTTATTACACTCCGTGCATTCGATCGTGGCCAGCTTGCGCCGTAAAAACGCGATTTGCGTTTGCAAGGGAAGCTCTTTCGGGCAAACATCATGGCAACCCAAAAGCGACATACATCCAAAGACACCGTTATCGTCACCGATCAATTCGTAAAAATCGGCATCGGTGCGGTTATCCCGCGGATCAAGTTTCAAGCGCGCAATTTTATTCAAACCGACCGCGCCGACAAAGTCGCGCCGCATCTGCGCCGTTCCGCACGCGGCAACGCATGATCCGCACTCAACACAACGATCCAACTCATAAATTTTTTCGGCAAGGTCAGGGTCCATCACCTCTTCTTTCTTCGAGAGATTGATTTCCTTTTCCTGCGTGTGAACCCACGTTTCAAGACGCTCGCTCATGCCGCGCATCCATTTGCCCGTGTTGACCGACAAATCACCGATCAACTCAAACACCGGCAACGGCGCCACCGTGATGTCCGTGCCCATATTTTTGGTCAAGGAGCGACAAGCAAGCCCCGGTCTGCCGTTGATCAGCATCGAGCAACTGCCGCAAATCCCCGCGCGACACACAAAATCGAACTGCAATGTCGGGTCTTGATGCTCACGAATTTCCGTCAACGCGAGAAAAAGCGTCATGCCTTCGGCTTCTTCAATTTGATACTGTTGAAGACGCGGCTTGTCGCCCGGCACTTGCGGGTTATAACGCAAAATGTGAAACGTCAACGTTCTGTTTCGGGTTTGTTGTGCGCCCCCCGATTGGACGGTTTTTTGTGCTTCGCTCATAGCCCTTAATCCTTCAAAGGTTCGTCAATACGTTCGTTTTTCCCGCGCAACGCCGCCGGCAGCTGATCTTTAAACGGCATCAGTTTTTCCTGTACGGCAAAGCGATCGCTTCCTTCCATTTGTTTCTTGATGGCGTCCACTTCTTCCTGACGCTTCGGCGTGTCGGGATGATCGATGTAGTTTTTCGCGCCATAACCGCGCCAGCCCGGAGGCAGCTCCATCTTCATAACGTCCAACGGCTCGTATTCCAAATGCGGCAACGTACCGTTTTCATCTTTCCAGAACGCCAGCGTGCGTTTGAGCCAATCTTTATCGTTGCGTTGCGGGTAGTCGATTCTGAAGTGCGCGCCGCGGCTTTCCGTGCGCACCAAGGCGCCATACGCCACGGTTTGCGCGAGTTTTAGCATCATCTTGGTGCGATACGCGGCAACCAATTCAGGGTTCGATGCCGTGGATTTGCTCGAAAGCCCGATGTTGCGGCTACGTTCGATTAACTGTTGCAACTGTTTGACCCCTGCCTCCAAGGCTTCGGCGTTGCGGAAAATACCGACCGATTTGGTCATCACGTCCTGCATTTCAAGATTCAACTTGAAGGCGTTTTCCTTACCACTGCTGTTGACAAGACTTTGGATTTTGCCTTTTTCGCGGCTCACAAATTCTTCGACGAGCTTCATCGAGACATCAATTCCGTTGTTTTTGTCGTCGCAGAAATCGGCGATGAATTCACCGACGATCATCCCTGCCACCACGGTTTCGGCCACCGAGTTTCCGCCCAAGCGGTTAAACCCGTGCATGTCCCAACACGCGGCTTCCCCGGCGGCAAACAAGCCGCGCAAGGTTTGCGATTCGCCGGTCGGCTTGGTGCGCACGCCACCCATCGTGTAGTGCTGCGCCGGACGCACGGGAATCCATTTTTCAGCCGGATCAATCCCCAAGAAACTTTCGCAGATTTCTTTGACTTCGCGCAGGTTGTGCTCAATGTGATGACGCCCCAAAAGGGTGATGTCCAACCACAAGTGTTCGCCAAAGCGCGATTTGTGACCTTTGCCTTTGGCGATGTGTTCTTCCATCCGACGCGATACCACGTCGCGCGACGCCAATTCTTTCTTTTCCGGTTCGTAGTCCGGCATGAAGCGATAACCGTCACAGTCACGCAACAAACCGCCGTCTCCGCGGCAACCTTCCGTCACGAGAATCCCCACCGGGAAAATCCCCGTCGGGTGAAACTGAACGGCTTCCATGTTGCCCAACGAGGCCACCCCGGTTTCCAACGCCAGCGCGTGACCGATACCTTCACAAATGATGGCGTTGGTCGTGACTTTATAGAGTTTGCCCGCGCCGCCGGTGGCAATCGCCGTGGCTTTGGCCAAATACGCGCGAATCTCGCCGGTGATCAAATCACGAACCACGGCGCCGTAACAGCGTTTGCCGTCGTGAATCAAGGCAATGGCTTCACAACGCTCATGCACGGTGATCCCTTCGGCAATGGCGCGATCGCTCGCGGTGTACAACATCGCGTGACCCGTGCCGTCCGAGACGTAACACGTCCGCCATTTTTTCGTGCCGCCGAAATCGCGTTGCGCAATCAAGCCGTGCGCTTCATCGCGTTCGGTGATCGTCACTTTTTGACTGTTGATGATGACCTGACGATCCCCTTTTCTCACGCGGCTCCACGGCAAACCCCACGCCGCCAATTCACGCGCCGCTTTGGGTGAAGTGTTCACGAACATCCGTGCCACGACTTGATCGCAACCCCAATCGCTGCCGCGCACGGTGTCTTCAAAGTGAACGTCTTCGGTGTCCCCTTGACCTTTGATCACGTTGGCTAAAGAGGCCTGCATTCCGCCTTGAGCCGCCGCCGAGTGCGAGCGTTTGGGCGGCACCAGCGACAAAATAATCGTTTTGTGACCGCGACGCTGCGCGCCGATTGCCATCCGCAAGCCCGCAAGCCCGCCGCCGATCACCAATACGTCCGAGTAAATAACATTCATGCTTATTCTCCTTTAACCAACATCCCGTCCATCGACGTGGGGGCGGCTTTGCTATGCTCCATCATGACGGATGAAGGTGTGTAATCTTTTTGAAAGTCTCCGGCTTTCACATGAATGCCGATCTTCATATAAGCGATCAAAGTAACCGCGCCTAACAGTAAGAAAAAGACCAAGAGGGCTTTTTCGAGTTTGCTTAAAAACTCACGAGACATGTTCGGAATACACCATTTGACCGCCAGGCGATAAAGTCCGATGCTGCCGTGCAACTCCACACACAAAAGCAAAACCGGATAGAACCAAAATCCCAGATAAGCACCCCACATACGATCACCGGAAAAACCGGGACCAATGAGCTCGGGCCACACAAACATTTGATATAAATGCGCCGACGCCAAGAAGAACATGGCAAAGCCGGTATAAACCTGAACAAGCCAGAGTGACGTGTCGTGGTGACGCATCTCTTTGGCGTGCGCGCGCATCACCTGCAACTGACGGAAATTGATCGGAAACTTCCGAACCGCCAGCGCCGCGTGAATAATAAAGACAAGAGCGACAATCCCCACGATGACCGAAACCAGCCACGGATACGATTGACCGAAAAAGTAGTAACCCTCAAAGAACTTTGTAACAGTCCACATCAGGTCTTCACTGACAAGAATGGTGGCCACGAAAAACATGTGACCCCACATGAACAAGGCTAAGAACAAACCACTCAGACTTTGCAGGAGATCAAGCCGCGCGGGCAACCTGCTCTTACGAGGACGCTCTGCGAGACCGACTTGAGCAATCACGGTATTATTTGACATACGCTTCTTTCTAAAAAATGGTTGGTGACAAAAAAGCCTCCAGATTATACGTTTAATAATTTTTCACAAATTGACCCGAATCAACTTAAACGAAACAAAGCAATGACATTTTATGCGGGCTTTTTACAAGGGAGGAATTTATGCCGGAAGGCATTGGTTTTCAGGAATCAGGGGTCAGAGGTCAGGGATCAGACCTCGTCATTGCGGACTTGATCCGCAATCCGGTTTTATCGCCTTTCGGGCGAGGCAAGCCTCGCCCCTACGGTTCAGGGATCAGAGGTCAGGAATCAGAAACGCCGCCGCAAATGTGGTGCATCAAATTTGGCGACCCTCTCCATCTACGCAAAAAAGGATCAGGCTTTGCCTGTCCTTTTTTGGAAATTTGTGACCGGCAAAAAGGTCCACTTTTTGTCGAACCCGCGAGTGTAGGGGTTCACTTTTGGGCGAATGGTTTTTACTTTTGGGCGCTCCCTTGCCCCACCCACGCTTCTTTAGGTTTGCGTTTCATGTAGAGTTTCCACCAAAACCCAATCATATTGTCCCCATAAGAAATCGCTTTGCGCGGCAATTCGCACGGGTCGGGCGCGTAATTGGCTTCGGCACGCACACAGGTCAATGCCGTTTTATACCCGGCTTTGATCACCAAGTCTTTTGCCTGTTGGTTGTATTTCCCGAAGGGATAACAAAAATCGGGGACGGCATCGCCCAATAAATCTTCTAATTTTTTCTTGCTGTCAAAAATTTCCGTGCGCGCCGTCTCAAAGGAGCATTCGGAAAGTTTGACGTGATTCAAGGTGTGCGAGCCGAATGAAACACCTTCTTTTTTGAGCGCGCGAAGAGTTGCTAAATCCATCAACGGCGCGTGATCGCTTTCGGGAATGTCCGTAATCCAACTCGTTGTTTTCCCGATTAAGTCCGCGACTAAAAACATCGTCACCGGAAAGCGATGCTCCTTCATAATCGGCCACGCATACTCGGCAAAATTGCGACACCCGTCATCAAACGTCAGCACCACCGCACGTTTGCCCGTGATGGGTTTATTGAAGAACAACGCCTCATTCGCGTCGGCAAGACTGATCACCTGACAAAATCGCGCAAGATACGCCATTTGTTGACGAAACCGACCCACATCACAATAAATGCCCCGATGCTTGTCAGGACGATTAAAACGCCCGACTTGGTGATACATCAAAATGGAAACAGGAACAGATAAAGAGGAACTCATGTCAAAAGATAAAAATTAAAA
>JAIRPA010000126.1 GCA_031257235.1 Burkholderiales bacterium
AACGCGCCAACATGGAATCCGGCTTTGCGCAGTTTTCCACTCTGCATCAAAGAATCGGCGAACATCGCACCGACCCTGCCAAACTCTACGGCTGGGGCAAAATCGATTACCGCTTCCAAGAGCAAAAAGGCAAAGAGCAATTCGGGTATCGTCAGAACATGGAAGCCATTCGCTTCGGTCAGGAAGTGTTCGCCAAAGAAACCGACACCGGCGGCATCCATCGTTTGGCGTTTTCTGCCGATTACGCGTACACCTCCGCGACCTTTGAAGACAGAATGCGTCCGAACGCGGGGTTGAGCAAAAAAACCGGCAAGTTAAACGGGCACGATTTTTCTTTGGGCGCGTACTACACGAGAACCTCGGATAAGGGCGCGTACATCGATTTAGTCGGTCGGGCGTCGTACCTTTTAAATCGTTTTGAAGATGTGTACAAGAGCGATTCCAAGCAACGCGGGCAACGGATCGGCGCGAGCCTTGAAGGCGGCGTTCCGTTTTATCGTTCCGAGACGGGTTATCTTTTGGAAGGTCAGGCGCAGTTGTCGTATTTTTACACGCACTACAACCGCTTCCACGACAGCATTTCCGAGATTGGCGCGATCAACGCGCACGCGGCACGCGGTCGCTTGGGGGTTCGGTTCACGAAAGACAAATCGCCTGAGAAGAAGGTCAGAAGCTATGCGCTGGTGAATGTGTTGCATACGTTCACCAAGCAGGCGGATGTGGAGGTCGACAACAACGACGGCACGCGTTCGAGCTTTAATGAATCTTTTGCCAATACGTATGGCGAGATCGGCGCGGGGATTCAAGGTTACGTTTCCGAAAATGCGGCGTTGTATTTGGACGCGCGTTACCAACGCGGTTTTGGACACCATCCGTATCAAGGCGTGGCGGCGAACCTTGGGTTGAAGGTGGTGTATTGAGAGGGACGGCAAAAAGTAAACCCCTACTTTTTGCCGGTTGAAATTCAGCAAAAAAGGACAGGCAAAGCCTGATCCTTTTTTGCGTTTTGCCTTTTCCGCAAAAAATCATCAGGGTTCCCCTGTGATTTTTTGCAAATCATTACCGCCCAAAAGTAGGTTTTTACTTTTGGGCGAATACCCCTGATCCCTGATTGTGCCTCCCTCCGTTCCCTGTCAAAAAAGAAGCTACTCGCGGAAGTCGACGATTTTTGATAGAATCCAACGCTTGCCGCAGCGCGAGAGCGCGTCTCATCTATTCACATGGCGGGGTGGCAGAGTGGTCATGCAGCGGCCTGCAAAGCCGTCTACGCCGGTTCGATTCCGACCTCCGCCTCCAATCTTTCCCCTTAAATCCTTTTTTCAACCGCTCGGCGACCCCGGGAAATGACTTAGGCAAAAACGCTCCACTTTTTATCTTGAAACCTCTCTTTTGCCGACACGGGGTAATATTGGTCTCCACTAACTTTGCTATGCAAAATTAGTTTCGCCCATATTTCCCCTTTTTACCGACATCCGGTGAAATATTCCGTAAAACGCCTAAGGAAAGGGTAGGATTTAGGGGTAAAATTTGTTACCCTCTGCGGTTGGCTTTCCGTGTGGTCATCTTCCTATTGAGCGGGCGGCGCGCCACAACAAAAAATATCAACATAAACACTAAAGACTATGACGGAACTTTTCAAAAAAATGCTGGACAATCATTTCTCGCCTTTGGTTTTAAAAGGGCGCGAGCTTTTACCTATTGTTCAGGGAGGGATGGGGGTTGGCATTTCCGCGCATAGGCTGGCGGGAACAATGGCAAGTTTAGGCGCGGTCGGAACGCTCTCCAGCGTTGATCTTCGCCGCCACCATGAAGATTTAATGGCCATCAGCAAAAACGCCGACAAAGAAACCGTCAACAACGCCAATTGTGTGGCGTTGGATCGTGAAATCCAAGCCACCAAAAAACTCTCCGGCGGGTTGGGCTTGGTCGCGGTCAATATCATGAAGGCGCTCTCCGAATACGCCACACACGTGCGCCAATGTTGCCGTAGCGGCGCGGACGCTTTGGTCGTCGGCGCGGGCTTGCCGCTCGATCTTCCCGATTTGGTCGATGAAAAACCGGATATCGGTTTGATCCCGATTTTATCGGACGCGCGCGGCATCAAACTCATCATCAAAAAGTGGGCGCGTAAAGGTCGCCTGCCGGACGCCATTGTGATCGAACATCCGCGTTATGCGGGGGGGCACTTGGGCTCCTCAAAAATTGAAGACTTAAACGATCCCCGTTTTGATTTTGAAAACGTCATCCCCGCCACACAAGAATTTTTCCGCGCTGAAGGCATCGGCGACAAGCAAATTCCGCTGATTCCGGCGGGCGGCATCAATTCGCACGAACGCGTGCGCCAGCTGACGGATATGGGGGCGGCCGCCGTACAGTTGGGCACGGCGTTTGCGGTCACCCAAGAAGGGGACGCGCACGAAAACTTCAAGCGCGTTTTATTAGACGCCAAAGCCGAAGATATTGTCGAATTCATCAGCGTTGCCGGGTTGCCCGCGCGCGCGGTGCGCACGCCTTGGCTGGAAAATTATTTAAAACACTTGCCGAAACTGACGGCGGCGGCGCATGTCAAACCGCGTTGCTCTCTTAAATTTGATTGCCTCGCCGAATGCGGTTTGCGCGACGGCATCGCCAAAATCGGTCAGTTTTGTATCGACATGCAGCTTTCTTTTGCCTTGCGCGGCGACAAAATGAAAGGCCTGTTTTTCAGAGGTTCCACGGCTCTGCCTTTCGGCAATTACATGGGAACCGTCAAAGAGTTGATCGAATACCTTTTAACGGGCGTAAAACCCGAGGAAGCGCTTGTCGTCACCTCCGCAAAAAGCCACAAAATGTTTGAAATCCGCGCGGTGTCGTAACGGTTTGAACGGCATGGTGTGTGTTCCGCCGTTCCCGCAAAAAAGCATCAGGGTTTTGGTCTACACTAAATCAGAGGCCAGTGATTAGTGATTAGTGATTAGTGATTAGTGATTAGTGATTAGTGATTAGTGATTAGTGATTAGTGATTAGTGATTAGTGATTAGTGATTAGAGGTCAGAAGCATCGTCATTGCGGCGACCGAAGGAAGTGACCCGCAATCCGGTTTTTTTTATCGCGGGCGAGGCAAGTCTCGCTCCTACATCTGATCTCTGATAGGCTCGGCAAAAAGTAAACCCCTACTTTTTGCCGGTTTGAATTATCCAAAAAATCGCGGGGGGACCCCGACGATTTTTTGCGAGAACGGCGCACGCGGGCGATAAGAGGTCGCCCCTACATCTGATCTCTGATCTCTGATGCCTGCATCCACTCCCCTTCTTTTCGATAAATCAAAAGGGTTTCTAAAAGCGGGGTTGGGGCAAGCGCATAGCGTTTCGCCGCATGAGCTTTTAAAAGCGTGACGTTTTCCTGATCGGAGGCGGGGAGAATCAAGACTTCGTTTTCGGCGGGCAGTGCCACACAAACATCGTCGTCGAAACGATTGACAAGCCACACCCAAAGGCGATTCAAACACAGCGCGTTGGCTTCGTGTCCGTCAGAGACAATCCTGTTCCACGCAAAGTCGGTCTCGTTTAAATTAAAAATTACGGTGTTGTCGAGATTTTTCACGGCAAGACGAAAGAGGTCTTGAATGCCAAGACTTTGCGGAAGATCGTTTTGTGTGATAACGCGCTCGTGACCGTCCTCACCAACCTGCACGCAATAAAGACTTAACCCCGCGTGCCATGGAACCCAAAGCGGCGCTGTTTTTGAAGGCGTCGGGTCAGGCAATGTCGTTGCCCGAACGCGCGGGTAAAGGTTGTTGTCTGCCAAGCGTAAAGGATCGCTCATGGTCCTCCGTCATTTAATAACGATTAATCACCATCGCGCCGTCTTGAGCAATCACCAACTCCACCATCGCGCCCATCGGCAACGTTAATTTGTCGGGGACGTGACCAAACGGAAGACCGGAGAAAAAGGGAACGCCGCTTTTGGTCATCACATGATAAACAGCGTCGCCGAGCCCGTAATCGTGTTGATGATCGTTGGCTTCAAAACCCGTGAAACTCCCCAAAAGGATTGCCGATTGATTGGCGAGCACACCGCTTAATAAAAGCTGATACAACATACGCTCGATACGATACGGCGGTTCGTTGACGTCTTCCAAAAATAAAATGCCGTTTTCTATTTTGGGGAAGAAGGGCGTGCCGATTAAGTGCGTGAGGATCGAAAGATTGCCGCCCCATAAAATCCCTTTGGTCGAAAAATCGGAAGGGCGATCCGTCGGGTCGATATAACACGCGATGGTAAATGCTCGTTTTGCGCGCACGGCAGACAGAACATCAAAACAGTGATTGGCGGTAAACGAGGACACCTTTTGCGCGCCAAAGTCCGCGCATGCCATGGGTCCCGCGTAAGTGATCAGACCGGAGCGCGCCAACACCGCCAATTGAAATGCGGTGAAATCGGAATGTCCGACCCAAATTTTTTTGTCTTCCGCCAAGGCGCGATAATCCAGAAACGCCAATAAGCGCGACCAACCGTATCCCCCGCGCAACGCCAACGCCACATCAAGTTCGGGCGCGTTGTGCATGCGATTCACGGCGGCTAATCGCGCCTGATCACTGCCGGCAAAGCGTTGGTCTCGATCAAACACGCCGGCGTCCCGATACACATGATGACCGGCTTTGGCAAGAAAGGCTTCCGCGCGCGTCAGTGCCTCCGGTTCACGCAAAGCACCGGCTGCCGCGTAAATGCCTATATTCAAAGGAAGATGATTAACCATATTGATCTGTATTGTTGTGTTTATGGAGTCATGTAGGAGGCGATGCGCGACGACGCTCCCTGAAAAATTCCGACAAAAGTGCCGCGCAGGGTTCCGCCAAGACATGAGGTGTGACAAGCGTGTGATGATTGAGGCGGGTCTCGCTCATCAAATTGACGATCGAGCCGCACGCGCCTGTTTTGTAATCAGACGCGCCAAACACCAAACGGGCAAGCCGCGCGTGGATGATGGCGCCGGCGCACATCGCGCAGGGTTCAAGCGTGGTGTAGAGCGTGCATTCGGGCAAACGATAGTTTTGCAGTTTCTGCGCGGCGTCGCGTAGCGCGGCAATTTCCGCGTGCGCGGTCGGATCGGTTTGCGCAATCGGCGCGTTGCCGCCTTGCCCGACAATAACGCCGTGACGCACGATAATCGCGCCCACCGGCACCTCCCCCCGCTTTTGCGCCTGACGCGCAAGATCAAGAGCGTAACGCATCATTTCAATGTCGTCGGTTTTTGCCGAATCGGTTTGATCTAATAACAATTCGTTCACAATCCAATCATAGGGTGGTTTTGAGACGCCGGGCAACCCCATCCCCCTTTTTTACAAAACTTATTCTTCGGCGTCTGTCGATTCTTTGGGCGCGGCTTCTTTGTATTTGCCGTAACCCATGATTTTTTCTTGGCGCAACGAAAGCCGTTTGGACACGGAAAGCTGACTGAATTTTTTTAACTGTTCCGTCAAAACCGCTTTTAAGGTGTTCATCATAAGATCGGGATGGCGATGCGCGCCGCCAATCGGTTCGGGAATAATTTCGTCGATCAAATTCAACTGTTTTAAGCGGGGCGCGGTGATGCCCAGCGTTTCGGCGGCGTCCGACGCAAACGAGGCGGACTTCCATAAAATCGACGCGCAACCTTCCGGCGAAATCACCGAATACACCGAAAACTGCAACATCATCAATACGTCGCCCACCGACAACGCCAACGCGCCGCCGGAGCCGCCTTCTCCGATCACCGTGACGATGATCGGCACGCGCAACGACGCCATTTCATAAAGATTGCGCCCGATGGCTTCGGATTGACCGCGTTCTTCCGCGCCGATGCCCGGATAAGCGCCGGCGGTGTCAATGAAGGTGAAAATCGGCAGGTCAAATTTTTCGGCAAGTTTCATCAAGCGCAATGCCTTGCGATACCCTTCCGGGCGCGGCATGCCGAAATTTCTGAATAATTTGTCTTTCGTGTCACGCCCTTTTTGATGACCGATCACCATACAGGGTTTGTCATTAAACCGCGCGATGCCGCCGACAATCGCAGGATCGTTCGCAAAAGCGCGATCGCCGCAGAGTTCTTGAAAGTTTGTGAAAAGCGCGGCGATGTAGTCCAGCGTATAAGGGCGTTGCGGATGACGCGCGACCAGCGTGGTTTGCCAAGCGCTCAAGTGGTCGTAAATGTCTTTTGCAAGAGCGTCGCTTTTTTCTTGAAGACGGTCGATTTCTTCGGAAATATCGACAGACGCGCCTTCTTCAACGCTGCGCAACTCGTCGATTTTCTCTTGTAAATCTGCGATGGGCTGTTCAAAATCGAGAAACGTTTGCTTCATAGCTCAAACCAAATGAGAAAGTCGAATCATAGCGCAAGTTTGGAAGGTCGGGGGGAATCAGGAATCGTTCGGCAAAAAGTGAAAACCTACACCCTATGCCCAAAAGTGAAAACCTACTTTTGGGCAGTTCGGGTTTGCCGGTTTGGGGTTTCCAAAAAATCGCGGGGGGGCCCCGACGATTTTTTGTAGGAAAGGCGGAAAGCACGCCGCGCCTCCAATCAGGAATCAGGAACGCCGTCATTGCGGCGGCATAAGCGAACTTGATCCGCAATCTTTGCCGAACCCAAAAGTTATAAAATGGCTTGTTTTTATCGGAGACACTCATGAGACTTATCTTATTAGGCCCGCCCGGCGCCGGCAAAGGCACGCAAGCGGCTTTCATCAAAGAAGCATTCGGTATTCCGCAAATATCCACCGGAGACATGTTGCGCGCCGCCGTGAAAGCGCAAACCCCGTTGGGGCTTGCCGCGCAAAAAGTCATGCAGTCGGGCGGTTTGGTTTCGGACGACATCATCATCGGTTTGGTGCGGGAGCGCTTAACCGCGCCCGATTGTCAACAAGGCTACTTGTTTGACGGCTTTCCGCGCACCATCGCGCAGGCGGAAGCCTTAACCCTTGCCCATGTTGCACTGGATTTTGTGCTGGAATTTGCCGTGCCGGACGAAATTATTGTCGAGCGCATTGTCGGTCGTCGTGTTCATGCGGCGTCCGGACGCACGTATCACATTCGATTCAATCCCCCCCAAAAAGAAGGCGTGGACGATGAAACGGGCGAGCCTTTGATCCAACGGGATGATGATCGGGAAGAGACCGTCAAAAAACGCTTGGCGGTTTACCACGAGCAAACCGCGCCGCTGATCGCGTATTACACCGCGCTTGCCGAGCAAAAAGGGCAACCGAAATACAAAAAAGTCGTCGGCGTGGGCACCGTTGCCGACATCAAAGAAGCCTGCTTGGCGGCATTGAGGTAGGGTTTCGCCCAAAAGTAAACCCCTACTTTTGGGCGGTAGTCGTTTCCAAAAAATCGCGGGACAACCTTAGGTTGGGGCGGAACTTACTTTGCGAAGCAAAGTTAGTGGAGACCAAAACCCCGACGATTTTTTGCGGGAAAGGCGCACGCGGGCGAGGCAAGCCTCGCCCCTACGCAAAAAAGTAACCGGCTTTGCCGGTACTTTTTTGGAAATCCCAACCGCCAAAAAGTAGTACTTTTTGGCGTCTCCTACAAAAGTTTAATTTCGTCCGGGTCGATGGGTTTGTCGTCATCGGGTTTGTTGGTGATGATGCCTTGTGCCTGCAAAGCGCGCGTCACCTCGTTTAATTTTTCTTCGGTTTTGGCAAGATGTTCCAGCAAATGGCGCAACGTGGCCACCAAAGGGTCGTCGATATTATTGGAAACGGCATACGCCAAAAAATCTTTTTTATCGACGCAAGATGACTGCTCCGCATGTTTGACGGTGACAGGATCAGGCACCACGGGACGCTCTTCTTTCGCCGGCTCTTGAGGCGCGACCACGCGCGCCGGAATGCCCACGGCGGTGGCGTTGTCCGGCACATCCCGAACCACCACCGCGTTGGAGCCGATTTTTGCGTGATCGCCGATCGTGATCGGACCCAAAATCTTCGCCCCCGCGCCCACCACCACGCCGCGCCCCAACGTCGGGTGACGTTTGCCTTTGTTCCACGAGGTGCCGCCTAAAGTCACGCCGTGGTAGAGCGTGCAGTCGTCGCCGATTTCGGCGGTCTCGCCGATCACGATACCCATGCCGTGGTCGATGAACACGCGCCGACCGATCTTGGCGCCCGGATGAATTTCGATGCCGGTCATCCAACGCGAAAAAGCCGCCAAAGCGCGCGCCATCCAGCGAAGTTTGATCCGCCAACACGGGGCGACAAACCAACGATGAAACGTGAGCGCGTGCAATCCCGGATAGCACGTCAAAATTTCCCACACGTGACGTGCCGCGGGGTCGCGGTCAAACACAACGGAAATATCTTCTTTTAAATATTTACACATAATCATCGGTATTCTATGGCTTTTCGGAAGGGGAAGTAGGATCAAACAAAGCGGCAACCTTACGCGGGCTCACGGCGAAACGTGCCCGATTTGCCGCCGGATTTTTCGATTAGAGCCACGCTTTCAATGGTCATCGCGCGGTCAATCGCTTTGCACATGTCGTACACCGTCAACAACGCGACGGCGGCGGCGGTCAAGGCTTCCATCTCCACCCCCGTCTTGCCGTCCGTTTCCGCCGTGACGGTGACCGACACGGAGGCAGGACTGTCGCAAAACGAAAAATTCACCGAAACATGCGTTAATGCCAGCGGGTGACACAAAGGAATCAAGCGGGCGGTTTGTTTGGCGGCCATGATGGCGGCAATACGCGCCACGCCCAACACGTCGCCCTTTTTCGCGCTCCCCTGTCGGATCACGGCAAGCGTGGCGGGTTGCATCACGATGCGTCCGCCGGCGCGCGCCACACGATGCGTCACCGATTTTTCCGCCACATCCACCATGTGCGCTTCGCCCGCTTTGTTGAAGTGTGTCAGCGATTCCATTATTGATTTCCTTTGCTTTATTTTTTAAGGCTAAGCCAAACGGGGAGATACTACCCTTTAGGAAGACCCGTTCGCAAGGGATTTTGAAAAAAAGTATGATACTGTTCGCTTCCGGCAGAAAGTCTCTTTTTTTGCCGTCGTCACCTAAGGGACAACCATGAAAATTGAAACATTAGCCATTCACGCGGGCTACACGCCCGATCCTGCCACGCATTCTGTTGCCGTGCCTATTTATCAAACCGTCTCTTACGCGTTTGACAATGCGCAGCACGGCGCGGATTTGTTCGACCTAAAAGTTCCCGGCAATATTTACACGCGGATCATGAACCCGACCAACGATGTCTTGGAAAAGCGTGTCGCGGCACTGGAAGGCGGGGTGGGCGCGTTGGCGTTGTCGTCCGGCATGGCGGCGATCACGGCGGCGATTCAAACCCTTGCGGGGCAGGGCGACAACATTGTCTCGGCGGCAACGCTGTACGGCGGCACGTACAACTTGTTCGCGCATTCGTTCCCGACGATGGGGATCAACGTGAAATTCGCGGATTCGTCAAAGCCTGAAACGTTTCGCGCGTTGATCGACGAACACACAAAGGCTCTTTACGCGGAAAGCGTGGGCAACCCGTTGGGCAACATCACGGACATTGAAAAGCTCGCGGAAATCGCGCATGAACACGGACTTCCTTTGATCATCGACAACACGGTGCCGACTCCGTTTTTCTTGCGACCGCACGAATGGGGCGCGGATATTGTGGTGCATTCGCTCACCAAAGGCATGGGCGGACATGGCACGAGTTTGGGCGGCATGATTGTCGATAGCGGCAAATTTGATTGGAAAAAGCACGCCGCGCGTTTTTCAAAAATGAGCGAACCTGACCGCGCCTATCATGGCGTAATTTATACGGAAGCCTTTGGGGCGGCGGCGTATATCGGGCGTGCGCGGGTGGTGCCGTTGCGCAACATGGGCGCGGCGCTTTCGCCTTTTAACGCTTTTTTGATTTTGCAGGGAATCGAAACGATGTCGCTGCGTCAGGAGCGCATCAGTGAAAACACGAAAAAAATTGTGGCGTTTTTAAAAGGGCATCGACAAGTTTCGTGGGTGAAAAGCGCGGTATTGCCCGATCATCCCGACCACGCGCTTTTGCAAAAATACATGAACGGACATCCGCCGGGAATTTTATCGTTTGGCGTGAAACCCAAAGCGGGCAAGAACGCAAGGGAATCCGGCGCGGCATTTTTGGATGCTTTGAAACTCTTCACGCGCTTGGTGAATATCGGCGACGCCAAATCGCTGGCCACACATCCGGCGTCCACCACGCACCGACAATTAAACGCCGAAGAATTGTATAGTGCCGGCGTGTCTGAAGACATGGTGCGGCTTTCCGTCGGGATTGAACATATCGACGACTTAATCGACGATTTGGCGCAGGCGTTGTAGGTTCGGGTTCGGCAAAAAGTATTACTTTTTGCCGGTTGAAGTCACCAAAAAAGTACCGGCAAAGCCGGATACTTTTTTGCGGTTCGGGGATCAGAGGTCAGGGATCAGTCGTAGGGGCGAGGCTTGCCTCGCCCGACTTCATACCGGCAAACCCGAACTGCCCAAAACTCAAACCGCCAAAAAGAAGGTTTCCACTTTTTGGCGTTCTTTGTAGGGGTTTACTTTTGGGCATAGGGTGTAGGTTTTTTCTTTTTGCCGAACCCGCGAGTATAGGGGTTTACTTTTTGCCGAACCTTCCCCCCTTGCATTACGACGGATTAGTTCGTAACATCGCACGCTTACAGTCGTCTGATTGACTCATTATGAAAAGTTTAATTATTGCTGAAAAGCCATCGGTTGCCGTTGACATCTCGCGCGCGTTGGGCGGGTTTAAACGACAAGGGGATTATTTCGAGAGCGACGACTACGTCTTGTCCTCCGCGGTCGGGCATTTGATCGAGATCGGAATGCCGGAAGAAGAAGAGGTCAAACGCGGCAAGTGGACATTTGCGCATCTTCCCGCCATTCCTACGGAATTTGCGTTAAAACCCATCGAAAAAACGTCAGAACGCTTGAATCTGCTTTTAAAGCTGATGAAAAGAAAAGACGTGACCGCGCTGATCAACGCCTGTGACGCGGGAAGAGAAGGCGAGTTAATTTTCCGCTACATCACGCGCTTTGCCGGCACCAAAAAGCCGATCAAGCGGCTGTGGTTGCAGTCGATGACCGCAACGGCGATCAAAGAAGGTTTTGCCGCCTTGCGCACCGACGAAGAGATGCTTTCTTTAGAGGCGGCGGCAACGTGTCGCTCGGAATCGGATTGGTTGATCGGCATCAACGGCACCCGCGCGATGACGGCATTTAACTCGAAGTCCGGCGGATTTCAGTTGACCACCGTCGGGCGCGTACAAACGCCGACCTTGGCGATTTTGGTGGATCGTGAGAAAAAAATCCGCGCGTTCGTGCCCAAAAAATATTGGGAGTTGATCGGCACCTTTGAGGTTGCCGCCGGGGCTTACACGGGGCGTTGGTTTGACGAATCCTTTAAAAAGAACGAAAACGATCCGGACGCCCGTGCCGAGCGTTTGTTTTCCGAATCGAAGGCAAAAGAAATCGCCGCGCGTTGTTTGGGTAAGCCGGCGACGGTCACGGAAGAATCCAAGTCTTCCACGCAAAGCCCGCCGCTTTTGTATGATCTGACCACCTTACAGCGCGAGGCCAACACGCGCTTTGGGTTTTCGGCGCGCACCACGCTTTCGTTGGCGCAGGCTTTGTACGAAAAGCACAAAGTGTTGACCTACCCGCGTACCGATGCGCGCGCTCTGCCGGAAGATTACATTCCCACCGTCAAGCAAACCTTGAAAATGTTGTCGGGCATGGACGCTTACGGCGAGTTTGCGGACACCATCACCCAAGAAAAACGGGTGGTTCCGAACAAAAGAATTTTCGATAACAGCAAAATCTCCGATCACTTTGCGATCATCCCGACCTTACTTCCGCCCAAAAAATTAAGCGAGATCGAGGCAAAACTCTACGATATGGTCGTGCGTCGCTTTTTGGCGGTGTTTTATCCGCCGGCGGAATTTTTATTGACGACGCGCATCTCAAAAGTCGGCAAAGATGCCTTTAAAACCGAAGGGAAGATTTTGGTCAATCCCGGGTATTTGGCGGTTTATGGCAAAGCCGCGCACGATGACGACGATACTCTGGTGGCCGTCAAAAAAGATGAAAAAGCCAAAGTGGAACACGTGGCGGTGAACGAGCTTTCCACGCGCCCGCCGGCAAGATTCACGGAGGCAACCCTGCTTTCTGCCATGGAAGGCGCGGGCAAAACCATTGAGGACGAGGAATTGCGCGAAGCGATGTTGGAAAAAGGATTGGGCACGCCTGCCACGCGCGCGCAAATCATCGAAGGGCTTTTGTTGGAGCGTTATGTATTCCGCGAAGGCAAAGAATTGACGCCGACCGCCAAAGCCTTTTCTTTGATGACGCTTCTGCACGGCTTGGGCGTTCCCGAGCTTTTTTCGCCGGAGATGACTGCCGAGTGGGAATTTAAACTCGGTGAGATCGAGCGCGGCAGGAGCAACCGCAATCAGTTCATGAAAGAAATCGTCAAGATGACGAAACACATTGTGTCGCAGGCCAAAAATTACGAAAGCGACACCATCCCCGGCGATTTTTCCGTGTTGCATGAACCCTGCCCGAAATGCGGCGGCGAGGTTCACGAACAATATAAAAAATTCCAGTGCGTCAATCCGAAATGCGAGTTTGGTTTTTGGAAGATCATGGGCGGGCGTCAGATCGAGCCGATTGAAGCGGACATTTTGCTCAAAACCAGAGAGATCGGGCCTTTGGACGGGTTTAGAAGTCGTTTGGGCAGACCTTTTTCCGCGCGCATTATTTTGTCGGATGAGTACGAAGTGAAGTTTGATTTTGAGTCTGACGCGGCAGCCTCCGGCGAGCCGGTGGATTTAACCGGCTTGACGCCTTTGGGCAAATGTCCCAAATGTTCCGGCAAGGTTTATGAACAATCCGGCGCGTATGTGTGCGAACAAGCGCTGGGCGCGGAAAAGGGGTGTGATTTCCGTGTCGGCAAAACTATTTTGCAATGTGAGATTACGGTCGAACAAATGCAAAAACTTTTAAACGGAGAAAAAACCGACCTTTTAAAATTTGTGTCGGCGCGTACCCGTCGTCCCTTCTCTGCGTTTTTGACCCTGCAAGCCGGCGGCAAATTAGGGTTTGAGTTTGAAGAGCGAAGTGCGGCAGCTCCCCGCGCACGTGGGGAAAAGCCCACGCCTTTGCGGGTCTTGGGCAAGCATCCCGACGGCGAGGAAATCGGCGTGTATCTTGGACGTTACGGACACTATCTCAAACACGGCAACACCAATGCCGGCTTGTCTGCCGCGTATGATCCGAAAACCATCACGCTTGAAGACGCCTTAAAAGTGATTGCGGAAAAAGAAAGTGCCGCAGGGGATTCCACCGCCAAAGCCGTGACAAAGAAAGCCACTGCCAAGGTTGCCGCCTGGCGTGCAGTGTCTGCCGAAGAAAAACCGGCGGCGAAAAAAGCGGTCAAAAAGGCGGCAAAAAAAACGTCGGCGAAAAAAACACCCGCCGAAGCGTTTGAGGAGGAGGATGAGCCCATAAAGCCGGTCAGAAAAACGGTGAAAAAAGCGGCAAAGAAAGTGGCGGCAAAAAAGGTGGCGAAGAAATCCGCCCGTTGAAACTCATGCGATCGCAGACCCCAAGATGAAAGATATTTTTCTGATTGTCGGATTATCCGGTTCCGGAAAAAGCGTTGCGTTGTCGGCGCTGGAGGATGCCGGCTTTTGCGCGATCAGTAACTTGCCGTTATCGCTTCTGGCGTCCACGGCGGAAGTCTTACAAAAAACCGATGAACGTCCCGTGGCGATCACGTTGAGCATTTCGCGCAATACGGATTTATCCGCGTTTGCCGCCATCAATGGGGCGTTGGCGCGTTCCGGTTGGAACACGCATTTGATCTTTTTGGAAGCGCATACCGACACGTTGGTACAACGTTTTTCGGAAACGCGGCGGCGTCATCCGTTTTCCGAGACCAATGCCACGTTGCCTGAAGCCATCGAAGCCGAGCGCGCGTTATTGTCTCCGGCGCGGAATAACGCATTGGTGTTGGACACCAGCGGTTTTCGTTCGTCGGCGTTGCGCGCGTGGATCAAACAATTTGTCGGAGTGTCCGCGTCGCGGATATTAGTCTTGTTTGAGTCTTTCGGGTTCAAACACGGCGTGCCGTTGGATGCCGATTTGGTTTTTGACGTGCGTTGCCTGCCCAATCCTTATTACGAAGAAGGTTTGGCGCGGTTGACGGGCTTGGATCAGCCCGTGATCGATTTTTTGTCGTCTCATCAGTCGGTAGCGGAGATGTACGACGATATTTATCAATTTGTGTCGAAATGGCTACCTAAATATATTTACGATAATCGTAATTATTTAACCATCGCCATCGGTTGCACCGGCGGGCAACATCGCTCGGTTTATTTGGTCGAGCGTTTGGGCGCGTTGTTTCAAAAAGACTATCAGGTGATTGTGCGTCACCGGGAATTATCGCGTGAGGCGATCAACTCACACTTATAAGGAGGGCTCATGATTAAATCAGATAAATGGATACGTCGAATGGCAAGCGAATACGCAATGATTTCGCCGTTTGAAGCCGGTCAGGTGCGCGAAGTCAACGGGCAAAAAATCGTGTCGTATGGCACGTCAAGTTATGGTTACGATATTCGCTGTTCCAATGAATTTAAAATTTTTACCAACATCAATTCTACGATTGTCGATCCTAAAAAATTTGATGAAAAATCGTTTGTCGATTTTGTCGGCGACGTGTGCATCATTCCGCCCAATTCATTTGCGCTGGCGCGCACCGTAGAGTATTTTAGAATTCCGCGTAACGTGTTGACGGTCTGTTTAGGGAAATCCACTTACGCGCGTTGCGGCATCATTGTGAATGTGACGCCGTTTGAGCCGGAGTGGGAAGGGTATGTCACGCTGGAATTTTCCAATACCACGCCGTTGCCCGCCAAAATTTACGCCAACGAAGGCGTGGCGCAGGTCATCTTTTTTGAGTCTGATGAAGTGTGTGAGACTTCTTATCGGGATCGTGGCGGTAAGTACCAAAAACAGGTCGGTGTGACATTGCCGAAAATATAATAATTCGTCAAAGCCTACTCTCTTTGACGAATAACACACAAAGGAACACCCATGAAATTTCGTTTTCCGATCATCATTGTTGATGAAGATTTTCAATCCGAAAACACCAGTGGTCTGGGCGTGCGGGGGTTGGCGCGGGCTATTGAAGCGGAAGGCTTTGAAGTGGTGGGGTTGACCGGCTACGCAGATTTATCCGTCTATGCGCAACAACAAAGTCGCGCGTCCGCGTTTATTGTGTCCATTGATGATGAAGAATTCAACGGCGAGAATGCCGCACAAACGGTCGCGCAGCTCAAAGATTTTGTCAAAGAGATTCGCCGCCGCAATTCGGAGATTCCGATTTTTCTTCACGGGGAAACCCAAACGTCCTCTTTGATTCCCAACGAAATTTTGCGTGAACTGCACGGCTTTATTCATATGTATGAAGATACGCCGGAGTTTATTGCACGTTATGTGGCGCGGGAAGCGCGTAATTATTTAGACGCGATGCCACCGCCTTTTTTTCGTGCGTTGACGCATTACGCGGCAGACGGTTCTTATTCGTGGCATTGTCCGGGGCATTCGGGCGGGGTGGCGTTTTTGAAAAGTCCGGTGGGCAGAATGTTTCATCAGTTTTTTGGTGAAAACATGTTGCGTGCCGATGTGTGTAACGCGGTGGACGAATTAGGGCAGCTTTTGGATCATACGGGTCCGGTCGCCGAATCCGAAAAAAACGCCGCTCGGATTTTTCATTGTGACCACATGTTTTTTGTGACGAACGGAACGTCCACCTCCAATAAGATTGTGTGGCACTCCACCGTGGCGCCGGGGGATGTGGTGATTGTCGACCGCAATTGCCATAAATCGGTGTTGCACGCCATCATTATGACCGGCGCGATTCCGGTTTTTTTACAGCCGACGCGCAATCATTATGGAATCATCGGTCCGATCTCGCGTGAACAATTCTCATGGGAACACATCAAACAAAAGATAGCGGCACATCCGTTGGTCAAACATAAGAATGTCAAACCGCGGGTATTGACGATCACGCAAAGCACCTATGATGGTATTGTCTACAATGTTGAGGAAATCAAAAGCGAGTTAGACGGAAAAATAGATACCCTCATGTTTGACGAAGCGTGGTTGCCGCACGCAACGTTTCATGATTTTTATAAAGGCTATCACGCCATTGGAGAAGGGCGGGATCGTTGTAAAGACTCTATGGTGTTTGCGACGCAATCCACCCATAAATTATTGGCGGGGTTATCGCAAGCCTCGCAGATATTGGTTCAAAATTCAAGCGCGCGCGGGCTTGATTTATATCGGTTTAACGAATCGTATTTAATGCACACGTCCACCAGTCCGCAGTATGCGATTATTGCGTCGTGCGATGTGGCGGCGGCGATGATGGAGCCGCCCGGAGGTCGCGCGCTTTTAGAAGAATCCTTGAGCGAAGCCATGGAGTTTCGCCGCGCGATGCGCAAAGTGGCGCGGGATTGGACGAAAGAAAAGAAAGACGCTTGGTGGTTTAAGGTTTGGGGGCCTGAACATCTCTCGCAAAACGGAATGGGCAACCGCGATGATTGGATGTTAAAGCCCGATGATCGTTGGCACGGCTTTGGTCATTTGGCTCAAGGGTTCAATATGTTAGACCCGATTAAAGCCACCATCATCACTCCCGGATTGGACGTAGACGGATCATTTGCCGATTGGGGGATTCCTGCCGCCGTGCTGACCAAATACTTGGCGGAGCATGGCATCATTGTCGAAAAAACGGGGTTGTATTCGTTTTTTATCATGTTCACCATCGGCATTACCAAAGGGCGTTGGAACACCTTGGTCACGGAATTACAACAATTCAAAGACGCCTTTGATAACAATCAACCCTTATGGCGTGTGATGCCGGAGTTCATTAAAAAATTCCCGATTTACGAAAAAATGGGGTTGCGTGATTTGTGCATGATGTTGCATGAGTTCAATAAGACGCACGACGTGGCGCGAATCACCACGGAAATGTATTTATCTCCGATGATTCCCGCGATGCGTCCGGCGGACGCCTGGGCAAAAATGGCGCACCGCAAAGTCGAGCGCGTGATGATCAACGACCTTGAAGGTCGCATCACTGCCATGTTGGTCACGCCCTATCCGCCGGGGATTC
>JAIRPA010000025.1 GCA_031257235.1 Burkholderiales bacterium
TTTTTGGAAATTTCAACCGGCAAAAAGTACTACTTTTTGGCGTTCTTTGTAGGGGTTCACTTTTGGGCGAATAGTTATAGGTTAAAATATTTTATTTTGACTGATGTCGTTTGGCAGGCATGGCACAGGCACCCGTATCCACATTCACCATGAACGAACCTATTCAAAACAACACGCTTTCAAACTCAACCACCGATTTGCATGAAGACGGCACATGGCTCGCGCTTTTGGGCGGCGGACAATTAGGGTTGATGTTTTGTGAGGCGGCGCAAAAATTAGGCTTGCGTGTCGCGGCGATTGATCCTGACAAAAACGCGCCGCTTGCCTCACGCGCCGACCGCTTTTGGGCGGTGCCGTACAACCATACCGAAACCTTAGACCTCATGGTCGCGCTGTGCGAAACCGCCACCGTCGAATTTGAAAACATCCCCTTTCCAACGCTGGCTTATCTTGCCGGAAAGCTCCCCCTGCGCCCCTCTGCCGACGCCATTGCCACCGCGCAGGATCGCGCCAAAGAAAAAGCACTGTTTTCGCGTTGCGGCTTACCGACGGCGCCTTATGTCGTCTTGGAAAACGAAATGGATTTGGAGCGCGTCAACAGCACGTTTTTCCCCGCGCGTCTGAAAACCCTTCGTTTGGGATACGACGGCAAAGGTCAGGTTGCGGTTGCCTCCATTCATCAATTGTCGGAGGCTTGGACGCGTTTGAACCACACTCCCTCTATCTTGGAACGGCACATCGCCTTAAAAGGCGAGATTTCCGTCTTGATTGCGCGAGACGTGTTGGGTCGCATCGCGCTTTGGTCTGTTTCCGAAAACTTTCATCAAAACGGGATTTTGGATGTCACCTTAGCCCCCGCGCGCATTCCCGATCATCTCAAAGATCATGCCTATGCCGCGGCGCAAAAAGTGGCGGAAACCATGGGGTACGTCGGCGTTTTATGTGTGGAATTTTTCATTGATGAAAACGAAACCTTGTTGTTAAATGAAATCGCGCCGCGCCCACACAATTCCGGTCATCACACGATTGAATCTTGTGTCACCTCACAGTTTGAACAACAAGCGCGCATCGCCGCCGCTCTGCCTTTGGGAGACACCACGCAAAAAAAAGCGTCCGTGATGATTAACCTATTAGGAGATTTATGGTTTGACGACCACACTCTTGTGCCGCGCGAGCCTGATTGGAACGCGATACTGCGCGATTGCCCTCATACAACATTGCGTTTGTACGGCAAAAAAGACGCGCGTCGCGGACGCAAAATGGGGCATGTCACGTGTTGCGCCGAACACCTGCCGGACGCCATCCGCACCGCCAATCTGATTCGAGCGCGATTGTCGCAGACCTCCATGAAACTTGCCCCCATTCCCGACGCACCGGCGTTAAAGCCTAAGAAAACCGTTGCCGCAAAAACAAAAGCGCGTTTTCACAAGTCCGCCCTTTAACATCCCGCTTACGCGAATCGTCGCCGATGCCCAAAGACCTTTCCTCTTCACGCTCCGTTTTTGGCGCGCCGGATTTATCGGAACTTTTAACCACGCTCAAAAATAAGCGTCAAGCTCCGCACACAACTTATATTGTGGTGATGTTGTGCGCCGAATGGTGTGGCGTGTGTCGATCGTTTTTGCCGCAGGTTCAGGCGTGGGCAAAACGGTCTCGCCAACTTCACGACGACACTTATTTTGTTTATTTGGATATTGATGACCACGAAACGCCGGCGTCCACCCTAGACTTAAACGATTTCCCGACAGCGGCGGTGTTTTGTAACGATCAACTCGTGTTCTTTGGCGTGATCAAAGCGCGTGAAGACGCCCTGCGCGATCTTTTATTATCTTTGCGCCACACAACGCCCGCCTCTCATCAAGAAACGTCCGCGCTTTTAAAAGACGTGATTCCTGCATTACGCGCCACGCTGGGCATCGGGGAATAATCGCTTTCGATTGACGCCGCGCTTACCCGAACCGATACAAAACGCCATAGCCGCCTTTGGGGAAAGACCAATGCGAGAACACGTCGGTATCGTCCAACACGCGGCACGTCCCGCATTCAAGGCAACCAAAATAGTCAAACCGCACCGAACCGTCGGGCTGGGTTCGATAAAGCCGCGCAGGGCACGCGGCTTCAATTTTGGCGAGCGTCTCACGATCACGCCCGTTGTCCAGCACGATGTGCGGTAACTTAACATCAACGTTATAAAGATTCACCGCAAGTTTGTCCGCAAAACCTTTTGTTCTTTCAGTATTCATGATGATCCGTATTCATACTTATATCGTTATTGAGTGAGCCGGCATTCTGCACACCCGGAGGGCAGGATGCTTAACTTTCTTAGGGTGTTTAAAAAGATCGAGCCGCCTTAATAATATCTTTGGCAAGGGTGGCAAGCCCGATAGATTCACAGTGACGTATGCCTCGCTTTAATAAGGGTTCAACCGGTTGGCTTTTAACGGTAAATATATCTTCCAAAAGATTGGCGGCAAGCTCGGGATAGTCCTTAAAAAAACGCGGTGTTTTGAGTAACGCCGGGCATCTTCGATAAGTGGTCATGTCCTTGCCGACAAAACTCTCGCCAATCAGCGTTCGGTAAGAAGACAACGCATGGGCGGAAAAATCTTGACGCGCTTTAGCGGACAACACCGTTTGCGCCGCCATTTCCGCCGACGCAATGGCTAAGTCCATCCCGCGCACGGTATAGCCCAAATTCAAACAAAAGCCGGCGGCGTCTCCGATGATCAACACGCCGTCGTCGAACAATTTGGACGCCACACCGTGAATCCCCGATTCCGAAACCAAATGCGCCGAGTATTCGCCCACGCGCCCGCCGCGAATCAAAGGTGCGATCAGGGCATGACGCGAAAAGGCATCGAGCATTTCCGGCACGGATTGATTGTGTTCGTTTAATTGATCCAAATGACACACCACGCCCAAAGAGAGCGAGGCTTTATTGGTGTATAAAAACCCGCCGCCGACAAGCCCACTCGTCACGGCGCCCGCAAAAAGCCACGCGCACCCTTCGTTGTCGGACAGTTGAAACCGTTCTTCGATGAGGTTTTGAGGCAGCTCAATAACGGTTTTCACCCCCAGCGCCGTCTTCTGCGGGGTGAGCTTTTGAGTCATCTTCAAGCGTTCGCCCAAAAGCGAATTAACACCGTCCGCCAGAATCACAACGTCGGATAAAAGCGTTTCGCCTTCGATGGAAATACCGGAAACTTTCCCCTCGCGCGTTAAAACGTCATCCACGCGCGCACCGGTCAACACCGTTGCGCCCGCACTTTCGGCTTCTTTTGCCAGCGCGTGATCAAAGGAGGCGCGCAACACGGTATAGGAGGCGTTATCGGTTTCGGGTTGGGTGGAGCGGTAATCGAAGGTAGTCATGCGGTCGGGGGTCAACAACGATATTTTTTCGTGGGCGACGCGCCGCTCAACCGGGAGCATCTCGGAAAAATGCGGAAAAATGCGTTTCAATCCGTGGGTGTAAACGCGCCCGCCGCTCATGTTTTTGCTGCCGGCTTGATGCCCACGCTCCACCAAAAGGACGCGCGCGTTGGCGCGAGCCAACAAAAGTGCGGCCACCGATCCGGCAACCCCCGCGCCGACAATAATTGCGTCCCATTTTTCTTCGACCATTTGATAACTTTACGCAAAAAAGCAAGTTTACGCCATTTCTTTTTGCGAATTGATACGGTGGGCAGAAATCAGAGGTCAGGTATCAGAAGTCAGGTATCAGAGTGCCGTCATTCTGCACGTAGCGTAGCGAAGTCGCAGAATCCAAGTCGCCTTTTCTGCAAAAAATCGTCGGGGTTTTGGTCTCCACTAACTTTGCTTCGCAAAGTTAGTTCCGCCCCAACCGTGGTTTTGGTCTCCACTAACTTTGCTTCGCAAAGTAAGTTCCGCCCCAACC
>JAIRPA010000143.1 GCA_031257235.1 Burkholderiales bacterium
TTCTGATTCCTGATTCCTGAATCACTTTTGGGCGCAACAATCGCAATCATCATCACAATCGCAATCGTCATCGCAATCATGATCATGATGTGCGTGACCGTGTTTGATTTCGTCTTCGGTGGCTTCACGAACATCTTCCACCCGACAATCAAATAAGAGACGCAAACCTGCCAATTCGTGGTTGCCGTCCAACACGGCTTTGCCGTCGGAAATATCCGTGACACGCCAAACGGTGTCGCTGTGGTCGGACGACAAAAACCCGCCGACCGAAATATCGGGCGGCAATTCTTTGACCTCCACCATGCGGATCAATTGGGAATCGTAATCGCCGAAGGCTTCCGCCGGCTCTAAGGTCACCTCCACGTGATCCCCGGCTTTTTTGCCGTTCAACGCCTCTTCAACTTTCGGAAAAATGCCGGAATAGCCGCCGTGCAGATAAGCCACGGGATGCGCGCTTTCTTCGATCAATTCTCCTTGATCGGACAACAAACGAAACGAAATGGAAACCACCGAGTTTGCAAATACTTTCATGATCCTTGCCCTGTCAATTACTTATTCAAGAGGTAAAAAATTTCATCTTGGGATTTTTTAATGTCTTCGTCCAAAGAACGGTCGCGCGGCGAATAAAACTGCGCGATCCGAAACGCACGGATGGCTTCTTGGTGACGCCCCATGTGTTGCAGTGCCGTGCCTTGACAACGAAACGGCTCAGGATTGGCCACCGAAAGCCTCGCCCAAACCACACAGCTTTCATACGCGCGACGCCATTGTTGGCGCTCCATTAAAAGTTTGCTCTCTTCGCTGACCCGAACAGCCTCTTCATGGAAGGCTTTAAAGTTGGCTTCCGCCTGCGAGGAAAACGTGGACGCAGAGGCGTCTAAAAGCGCGATCTCCTGACGATTGGGCTCAAAGGTGGAGACCACCTGCCCTTGCCACAAGATCAAAAAAAGCACCAACATCAACGCCGTGCCGCCAAAGGCGACTACCTGCGAATAAATCTGCAAAGGGGTGTACGAAACCATCGAATCTAAATCGCTGTCCCATTCGGTCTCTTCGTAAATCCGCACGGTGGCAAGCGCGCGCGCCGCGGTAAAAACAGCGAAGGGCCAAAGCCCAAAACCCACGCCCTGCCGCCACACGCGAAACGCACGGGTCAACGCCTGCTTCCAGCAATCGCCACTCATGCGCGACGCATACGGATTGGAGACGGAAAACTGCACGTAAATCCCAAAAAGCCACTTGCCCAGCGTGGTGCCTACCGCCGCCGTCATCAATGCCTCGACCGGCACCCAAAGTAACGAGATGATGACCGGCGCGACCAGCGGATGATTGATGAACTCATTGGCGGCAGACGGAAGAATGCCGATGCTGTTTAATTCGCGCAACACGAAAAACAAAAACCAGCCCCAAATCAGGTAATCAAAAAGCCTCGCTACGGCGCGACGCCAAATCGGCGCCACGGTGGTGCGTTGCAAACGTCCCCGCTCCAATTCCGCCAAACGCAATTGGAATATCCAGCTGGATTCTTCGGCAAAAAGGTTGCTGCCCATGAACACCATGTTGCGCCGGCGCCAACCGCGCACCGCTTCTTCATTGGGCGGCGAGACGATGTGAAAGTTCGATCGAATGTGATCGGCGGGACGATGAAACCCCGCGGTGTAAATCACAAGACTTAAAAGCAATACCGGCAACCACAGCCAGATTTTGGAAAACTCAAAGGAGGAGACAACGATAGACGCGTTGGAAAAAAGCAACACAGCCGCCAAAAACAAGGCAAGCCCCGCGCCGATTAAAGCTGAAAGCGGGCTTTGTGCCACCACAACGGCTTCGGTCAACAAGGGGTGATAACACTGGGAAAACGTTTCCTTTTCTTCTTCTTTGGTTTTGCCGGAAAGCGTCTCCAAGGTCGTGACCGGATTTTTTAACGTCGGCGGCAAAGGCAGTTTGTGGTCACCGTTTTCTTCCGGCGGGGAATCGTTCCCTTGGAACACCTCGCGCAACGTCGGAAGTAAGGTCGGAATGCGCTGCACCCAGGGTCTCACGTTGGTCGCCAGCAAACTTAATTTCGGGAATCTTGCGGCAGACGGCAAGCCCTCCGCTTTTTCGGGCGGCGCAATCACCTCTGTCGGCGCGTTTTCTGCCGCAGGGTCTGCCGGCATGGCGGCATTCGGCGGCGTGAGTTTGACGCGCGGCAACGCAAACCGCGAGCGGTTCCCCGCCACCGCGCTGACCAAGTGCATCCGCTCACCGCCGGCGTGACGCGACTGTCGCCACTCTTTATCGTAAAGGTCGCGTCTTTTAGGGTGGGACAAAATCTGGCTGGCGTGATTGAAAAACCGCAAGGACTCTTCGGAAGTCCCGATGTTGTCGCGGGTTTTTTTATAAGCGTAGCGCAACAAACGACGCAACGCGAACGTCACTTCTTTGTCGGAAGCGGCTTCCACAATGCCAAGCGCGTTATAAATAGATATGGATTTCACGGCGGCTAACCTAAGGGCTAAATAAAACGTTACACGATCAAAGTTTTCAATTTTACTGCCTATTGAAGCGACTTATGCCACTTTTGTCAAAAGAAATTACGGGGCGTCGCGTCTTATGTCTTTTTTGATTCCCGAAATGCGGTCTTTGGGGATGACCCTTTTCATTTTTTGTGACAAGCGTTGGCATCCCGTCACGCATTGATGATGAATATATAACCTTCTATAATGCCCGCCTTGCCCGCAATCAAGGAAGGGCGTAGTATGGATTTTTTTGTTACGGAATACGGAAAAGTGAAAATGAACACCATGAATGCCACAAAAAAACTTTGCGCTTCAACGATCATTTTGGCAGGGTTATGCTTTAGCAGTGTTTTGTTTGCCTTACCGCCCACCAACGAAGCGGCGGCCATCAAGTCTTCATCGGACACCGTCATTGCCACCGCTCCCGCAAAAGTCACCGGCAAGGTTTCGGCGCAACCCAACGCCAAATTTGTGTGTCCCAAAGCCGCCGACAAAACCGCGGTTTCGTGTTTTGTCAATGCCGCTTCGCATTTGTACGCTGTCTGTTCCCGCGTTAAAGCCATCGAAATGAACGAATTTGGTTACGCGCAATCCGAAGAAGGCGGCAACGGTTTTAAAAGCGAGTTTTGCCGCGAGAAACAACGCGCGACGTTACCGCATTACTTTGACGCGGCCATGAAAGAAGCCACGTCAAAACTTTCCTGTGAAGCGCAAATCGGCTTAGACGAACTGCACGGCGCGTGGCAGATTTTACTTTCCGGCATTCGTCCGCAACCCGATGAAGCCGAAGCCGATTACCGGCATCGTGTTGATGTGGCGTTTAACGCGTTTGAAGCGTATCAACAAGACATTCAGGCGGCGGTCACGAAAAGCAAAGAAGAGGCAGCGGCAAAGGCAAAAGCCGCCAAATCAAAAACCAAAACCAAGGCAAAACCCGCGCCCGTCAAACCCTGCCTGATCGCGTATCCGGCGCCAAAACCTGCCGCCAAAGCCGCCAAGAAATAAGTCGCAAGCGTTGGAAGGCTCATCTCAATCGCACTCGGACATCGACGCGCTGTTTCAAAACAACGGCGCGTTGGCGCGCCAATTAAAATCGTTTTGTGTGCGCTCACAACAAATCGAAATGGCGCGCGCGGTAAAAAGCGCGATTGAACACCGTCAATGTTTGATTGCGGAAGCGGGAACGGGCACCGGCAAAACCTTTGCCTATCTCGTCCCCACGCTTTATTCCGGCGAAAAAGCGATTATCTCCACCGGCACCAAAACCCTTCAAGATCAGCTTTTCTGGCGCGATTTGCCTTTGGTGCGCGATGCGTTAAAGCTCCCTTTGGTGGTGGCGCAATTAAAAGGGCGCGCCAATTATCTTTGTCTCCATAAGTTGGAAGCCGCGCAACAACAAGACCTTTTCCCCACCCCGGAAGACGCGCGTTATTTAACGCAAATTATTTCTTTTTCGCGCACCACCCCCACCGGCGACAAAAGCGCGTTTACCGAAATTCCCGAAAACGCGCAGATTTGGTCGATGGTCACCTCCACACGCGAAAGTTGCCCGGGAAGTCAATGTGCGCATGCGGACGATTGTTTTTTGCTCCGCGCGCGCAAAGAGGCTTTAGATGCCGACATCGTCGTGGTGAATCATTATTTGTTGCTGGCGGACATCATGTTGCAGGAGGAAGGATTGTCCGAGCTTTTGCCCAAATGCAGAGCAATTGTCTTGGACGAAGCGCATCAGATTCCCGACATTGCGACAACCTTTTTCGGCGATTCGGTCGGCAGTGCCGAGATTGCCGATTTTGTTCGTGACGCGGAGGTGGCGATTCGCGTGTCTGCCGCCGACACGCCGGAGTTATTGCAGTTCACCGCCAAAGTGACCACCGCCTTGCGCCAAATGCGGTTGACGATGGGAGACACTCCCCAAAAATTCGACTATAAAACCTTGTCGGCGCGAAGCGATTTTATGGAAGCCGCGCAAACCTTGGGCGACGCCCTGTACAAAGTCGGCAAAGCCTTGGAGGAAGTTGCCGAACGCGCGGAAGATTTAGGGGCTTTAGCCAAAACCGCGCAACGGATTCATTCAAGTTTTATCCACTGGTTTGCCGAACACACCACCGGGGACGACGCCCTGCCCGATGCCGATACCGATACTAAGACTCATGATGCTTTGGCAGGCGACGAAGGCGAAACCATTCGTTGGGCGGACGTTTCGTCTTTTTCGTGGCAGCTTTATGTTTCTCCTTTATCGGTCGCGCCGATGTTTAAAAACATCGTCAAAGACTCGGACGCCGCGTGGATTTTCACCTCGGCAACCTTGGCAGTGGGCAACGATTTTTCGCACTTTCAACGCGAATTGGGGTTAGACGACGCACAAACAATGCGATGGGACAGCCCCTTTGATTTTAAAAACATCGCGCAATTGTATGTGCCGAGAGACTTGCCGTTACCCAGCGCGCCGGAACACACCGAGGCTGTGGTCAACGCCGCCTTGCCCGTGTTGGAAGCCAGCAACGGGCGCGCGTTTTTCCTTTTTACTTCGCATCGCGCTTTAAAGCGCGCCCACGAAATACTGATCAAGCTCTTTGAAGAAAAAAAATACCCGTGGCTCTTATTGGCGCAAGGCATGGCATCGCGTCCCGAATTGTTGAATCGCTTTCGTGAGGACGGCAACGCCGTGTTATTGGGCACGCAAAGTTTTTGGGAGGGGGTCGACGTGGCGGGAAGAGCGTTGGAGTTGGTCATCATCGACAAACTGCCGTTTGCGCCGCCCGATGATCCTTTATTGTCCGCGCGCATCAAATCCATCAAAGACCGCGGGGGTGAACCTTTTTTTGAATGGCAGTTGCCGCAGGCGGCCATCGCATTAAAGCAGGGGGCGGGTCGCTTAATCCGCACCGAGCAGGATCGCGGGGTGTTGATGATCTGCGACACGCGTCTGGTGGACAAAGGCTATGGCAAAAAGTTGTGGATGAGCCTGCCGCCGATGCGCCGCACCCGTGATTTGGCTCAGGTGATTAAGTTTTTTGGGTTCGGCAAAAAGTAAAACGCTGTTCGCCCAAAAGTAAACCCCTACTTTTGGGCGTCCTTTCCTATATTCGCCGAAGCGCGTTGGTATTGGCCACGTAAAGCGCGCCCAATAAAACAAGAATTGCGAAAGAATACGTCAACGTGGCCATGGGTTTTTCGTGGTCAACAATAATTAAGCGAACAATGGCGGTAATGCCGATATAGATAAAATATCTCAGCGGAAAGTGGAATTTGGAATCGAAGTATTTTGCAATCAACGCGATGAATTCAAAGTATAAAAACCAAATGATAATCGCCTCGATGAGCTGATACGCGTCGTTGTCCGGTCGATTGTTTAAGAGGATTTCAAGCAAATGCCACGTCTCGCGGATTAAAAACGCCGATAAAATGGCGGCAAACACGATCAACATCATCGACAGCAAAAGCTTCATCCATTTTGAAAGTAATTTTGGCGATAAGCGAATCATTCCGTCACGGTCAATTTAAAACGAGGTCAGTGTAGCGCGCCATTATTTCAAAATGATGACACGCCACAACCTTTGCGCCCTCCCTCAACCATGAAACAATCGGAGTAAACTTATACCTTTGCAATTGACCCAAAAATTATGACTGTCTCCTTCCCGTCAAACTATTCGTTGATCGACCGAAACATTTCGCTTTTGGCCTTTAATCGCCGCGTGCTTGAATTGGCGCAAGACCCCGACACGCCGCTCTTGGAGCGGATGCGTTACCTGTGCATTTTGGGCAGCAATTTAGACGAAATGTTTGAATTGCGTTTGGGGTTTGTTCAAGACGCGCTTTTGTTAAGAAAGCCGCCCGCGGGCATGACCATGCCGCAATTGCGCGCGCACGTCCAAACCTTATCGGACATTGCGCATGAATTAGTCCGCGATCAATACGAAACCTTAAACCGCGAAGTCTTGCCCGAATTGTCCAAACACAACATCCGCGTTTTGTTTCGCACGGAAATCTCCGGAGAAGTGCAGGCATGGGCAAAAGAATACTTCACCCGTGAGGTGCGCCCGTTGCTCTCCCCCATCGGCTTAGACCCCGCGCATCCCTTCCCGCAGGTGGTCAATAAATCGTTGAACTTTATTGTTGAGTTGTCCGGCA
>JAIRPA010000065.1 GCA_031257235.1 Burkholderiales bacterium
TAGGTTTTCACTTTTGGGCAAACACACCTATCCCAACAACTCTCTTAATACGTAAGGCAATATCCCGCCGTTTTTGTAGTATTCAACTTCAATCGCCGTATCAATCCGGCTTTTGAGTGTGACTTTTTGTTGGCTGCCGTCCGCGCGGGTGATCACCAGCGTGACGTTTTGTTGGGGCGATAAGGTATCAATGCCGGTCAACTCAAAGGTTTCATCGCCGCGAAGATTTAATTTTTCGACGCTGTCACCTTCCATAAACTGCAAGGGCAACACGCCCATGCCCACCAAATTGGAGCGGTGAATCCGCTCAAAACTCTTCACGATGACCGCCCGCACGCCCAATAATTGCGTGCCTTTTGCCGCCCAATCGCGCGACGAGCCCGTGCCGTATTCTTCACCGCCCAAAATGACAGTCGGCACGTTTTGCGATTGATAACGCATTGCGGCGTCGTAAATGGCCAGTTTTTCATTGCCGGGACGGTATAAGGTCAACCCACCCTCTTCTCTCGTCCCGTCGGCTTTCGGCGGCAACATCAGATTTTTAATGCGCACGTTGGCAAACGTGCCGCGCATCATCACTTCGTGGTGACCGCGTCGGCTGCCGTAGCTGTTGAAGTCTGCCTTTGAGACGCCATGCGCTTTGAGCCAAATGCCCGCCGGCGCGGATTCTTTAATGCTGCCCGCCGGTGAAATGTGATCGGTGGTGATGGAATCTCCAAAGATGCCCAAGGCACGCGCGTTTTTGATGGCGTCGCGTTTCGGCGAGGTCATCGAGAAAGTATCGAAAAACGGCGGTTTGGCGATGTAGGTGGATTCCTGCCATGAATAGGTCGCCCCGGTTTCGCCGTCAATGTCTTGCCACAAGGGGCTGGCGCTTGCCATGGAGTCGTAAACTTTTCTGAAGGCTTTGGGGTCTTGCGCGTAGGGCATCACCGCCGCAATTTCCTGCGACGAGGGCCAGATGTCTTTCAGATAAACCGGTTTGCCGGACGAATCCAACGCCAAGGGTTCGACCGTTAAATCTTTATTGACATTGCCCGCAATCGCCCACGCAACCACCAAGGGGGGCGACGCCAAAAAGTTGGCGCGAATGTTCGGATGAATGCGCGCTTCAAAGTTGCGGTTACCCGACAACACGGCAGCGCAGACCAGATCATTGCCGGTGATGCTGTCTAATATTTCCTGCGATAAATCGCCCGCATTGCCGATACACGTGGTGCAACCATAACCTGCCACGTAAAAGCCCAATTTTTCGAGATAGGGCAACAAACCCGCGCGCGATAAATAATCCGTGACGGCGCGCGATCCGGGCGCCAACGAGGTTTTGATGTGCGGTTTGACGGTCAAGCCGCGTTCGACCGCGCGTTTTGCCAGCAAGCCGGCGGCTAACAACACCCCCGGATTGGATGTATTGGTGCAAGAGGTAATCGCGGCAATCAACACGTCGCCCGACCCGATTTTTGTCACCCCGTCTTTTAAAAGAAAACGCTTTTCCAAGGCTTCCGGCTTTTGCGCAAAACCGTTTTCGGCCACCGGTGCGGAAAAAAGCTCGGTAAATTTGGCTTTCATGGCGGAAAGCTCGATTCTGTCTTGCGGACGTTTAGGACCCGCCAACGAAGGCTTCACGGTTGAAAGATCAAAAGTTAAGACTTTGCTGTAATCAATCTCACCTTTTTGAGGCATGCCGAATAATTTTTGCGCTTTAAAATAGGCTTCAAAATTTTTGACGGCTTCAGGGCTTCTGCCGGTAGCGCGTAAGTAATCCACGGTGGCTTCGTCCACCGGGAAAAACCCCATCGTGGCGCCGTACTCCGGCGCCATGTTGGCAATGGTCGCGCGATCCGGCAAAGACAATGAGGCCGCCCCCTGACCAAAAAATTCCACAAACTTACCGACCACTTTTTCCCGACGCAAAAGTTCGGTGATCGTTAAAACCAAATCGGTTGCCGTGGTCCCTTCGGGAAGCGCGCCGGTCAATTCAACCCCGATCACGTCCGGCGTCAAAAAGTAAATCGGCTGACCCAACATACCGGCTTCGGCTTCAATGCCGCCCACCCCCCACGCCACCACACCGATGCCGTTGATCATGGTGGTGTGGCTATCGGTGCCGACTAAAGTGTCGGGATAATAGATACCCTCTTTTTGATGCACGCCGGGCGCGAGATACTCAAGATTGACCTGATGAACAATGCCGTTGCCCGGCGGCACGACACGAAAGGTTTTGAACGCCTGCATCCCCCACTTCATAAAACGATAACGTTCGATGTTGCGTTTGAATTCAAGTTTCATGTTTAAATCAAGCGCGTCTTTGGTGCCGTAGTTGTCGATCATCACCGAGTGATCGACCACCATATCCACCGGCACCAAAGGTTCGATCACCGCCGGGTCTTTTTTCTGCGCCACCGCCGCGCTGCGCATGGCGGCAAGGTCAGCCAACAAAGGAATGCCGGTTAAGTCTTGCAACACGATGCGCGCCACCACAAAGGGGATTTCTTTTTGGCGGGATTCGTGGGGTTGCCAATTGGCGAGTTCACGAACGTGGTCTTGAGTAATTTTTTTGCCGTCGCAATTTCTCAACACCGACTCTAAAACGATACGGATGGACACCGGCAGACGCGAGACATTCCCGACTTTTAATGCTTCTAACGCGGGCAGTGAGAAAAACGAGCCGGCATGAGCGGCGTTTTGTAAGGGTTGAATAACTTCTTTAAAAGGATGAGCGGACATGGTTATTTCCAATGAGGTGGTGAAAGTCAATCAATACAAAAAACGAGAAGGCAGGCTTGATAACCGCCTTCGCCTGCCGAAACTGCCGGCGCGAAGGCGATGTCACTTCAAGACCTTTGCAACATCTCCCAATGTCGACGAAGGTGGCTTTAGTCTCAACCTGCCGATGAAAGTTAGCCCAATAAAGACGCGATGGCGGCGCGTTCTTCTTCGAGCTCTTTTAAGGTCACGTTGATTTTCTCTTGAGAGAATACGTCGATCGGCAGATCGGGAACGATTTTATATTCGCCGTTTTCACAAGTGACCGGAAACCCGAACATTAAATCTTTCGGGATGCCGTAACTGCCGTCTGAGGGAATACCCATCGTGACCCACTTGCCGTTGGTGCCGCGCACCCAATCCCGAACGTGACAAATGGCGGCGTTGGCGGCAGACGCCGCGCTGGACGCGCCGCGCGCGTTGATGATCGCCGCGCCGCGTTTACCGACTGTCGGCAAAAACACGTCACGATTCCAAGCGTCGTCGTTGATCGTCGATTTGACGGATTTGCCCTGATAAGCGGCAAAACGATAGTCGGCATACATGGTCGGCGAGTGATTGCCCCAAACCGCCATCTTTTCAATGTCTGCCACGGGGACTTTGAGTTTTAACGCCAACTGCATTAACGCGCGATTGTGATCCAAACGCATCATTGCCGTGAAATTTTTCTTCGGTAAGGAAGGCGCGGATTTCATGGCGATGTACGCATTGGTGTTGGCGGGATTGCCCACCACCAACACTTTGACGTTGCGGGCGGCCACCTGATCCAGAGCCTTCCCTTGTGCGGTGAAAATTTTGGCGTTTTCCATCAAAAGATCACTGCGTTCCATGCCCGGACCGCGCGGACGCGCACCGACCAATAACGCAATTTCAACGTCTTTGAAGGCTTCCGTCGGATCGCCAAAACCTTCGATGCCGGCTAATAAGGGAAACGCGCAATCTTCCAACTCCATCATCACGCCCTTTAACGCGGCTTGGGGCTTTTCCATCGGCAATTCCAACAACTGCAAAATGACCGGTTGGTCAGCACCCAACATTTCGCCTGATGCAATGCGATAAAGCAGGCTGTA
>JAIRPA010000081.1 GCA_031257235.1 Burkholderiales bacterium
TAGGTTTGTACTTTTGGGCGATCCCTTATAGCCAAAACCTATAACGCGCTATAGTCATTTAGTGTTACCTCTCTTCCCCTCGTTTCAATTATAGTCAACCCCATGAAAAGTCGGCGCATAGAGCGCGACCCTGCAACGAGGCGGCTTATCGTCGCCGATAAGATTACTTTAGATATGTATTGATTGAAGGACACACCATGCAAACATCCATCATCGGTTATCCGCGCATCGGGCAAAACCGTGAGCTTAAATTTTGGACAGAAGATTACTTTAACGGCAAAATCACGCAAGACGAACTGTTAGATAACGCGAAAACCTTAAGGCTTAGGCAATTAAAAAAGCAACACGATTCCGGCATCACTTATATTCCGTCGGGTGATTTTTCTTTTTACGATCATATCTTGGATATGTCCGTATTGTTAGGAATCGTCCCGAAAAGATACCGTGATTTATCGTTAAACCCCTTGGACACTTATTTTGCGATGGCCAAAGGTTATCAAGGCGTTGCCGGCGATGTCAAAGCATTGACCCTGCGCAAATGGTTTAATACCAATTATCATTATATTGTTCCCGAAATAGAAGACGATACGGCGATTGCCGTCTCCGATCATAAAATCTTTGATGAATTGGCTCACGCCAAAGCTCATCATCTTCCCACCAAACCGGTCATCACCGGCGCGTTCACCTTGTTAAAACTGGCGCGATTCCCCGGAGCCAAGAAGGCGCGGGGTTTCGTCGATGCCTGCGTGGCCGCTTACGTTGAGCTATTGGCGCGACTGGAGCGTTTGGGCGCCGAGTGGATTCAAATCGACGAGCCTTATTTAGTGACCGACTTATCTTCAGACGATATTCGTTTATTTCATCAAATCTACGGCGCGCTATTAAAACACAAAGGCACGACCAAAATCCTCTTGCAAACGTACTTCGGCGATGTTCGTGATGTGTATCAGGAGATGATCGCGTTACCGTTTGACGGTATCGGTCTCGATTTTATTGAAGGCAGGCAAACATTATTACTGATCGAACGCTATGGGTTTCCGAAAGACAAAACGCTTTTTGCCGGCATCGTCAACGGGAAAAACATTTGGCGCAACGATTACGAGAAGTCTTTACAACTCTTGCGAACACTCAAACATTCGGTGGATGATGTGGTGGTGTCCACCTCGTGTTCTTTACTCCATGTGCCTTATACGGTCAATGCCGAACCCCTGTTGGATGAAACCCTCAAGAAACGTTTTTCTTTTGCCGAAGAAAAGCTCGAAGAATTGCACACCTTGGGTTTTCTTGCCGATGAAAAGGATCATCACCTTCACCCTCTTTATCGCAACAACGTTGCGTTGATGCGGCAAATTCAACACAACGTGGATGAGGAAGTCCGCCTTCGTGTGAACAACCTAAAAGAGGCGGATTATATTCGCCTGCCCGATAGACTAACGCGCGCGCCGCTTCAAAAAGAGCGATTGAATTTACCTTTGTTGCCGACCACAACCATCGGCTCCTTCCCGCAAACTAAAGAGGTTCGACAAAACCGCGCGGCGTATAAAAAAGGCGATATTTCACGGGAGCAATATCAAGAAAAACTTGATCACTTCATTGCCGATTGCGTTCGATTTCAAGAGACCCTCAGTCTTGACGTGCTTGTTCACGGAGAATTCGAGCGCAACGATATGGTCGAATATTTTGGTGAACATCTTTCGGGGTTTTTATTCACGAAAGCGGCGTGGGTTCAGTCTTATGGAACACGTTGTGTCAAACCGCCGATTATATTCAAAGACGTGCGTCGGCAAGCCCCCATGACAGTAGACGTGTCACGGTACGCACAAAGTCTGACCGACAAACCGATGAAGGGCATGTTGACGGGGCCGATCACGATCTTGAATTGGTCGTTTCCGCGCGAAGATATTAGCCCTGAAGCGATGGCCACACAAATCGCGCTGGCGATTCGTGATGAAGTCCTTGATCTGGAACGTGCGGGCATCAAGATCATTCAAATTGACGAGGCGGCATTGCGTGAAAAACTTCCTTTGCGTCAATCCGATTGGCGGCAAGACTATCTTGGTTGGGCTATTCCCGCATTTCGTTTGACGGCAAGCGGGGTGAAGCCGGAAACACAGATTCACACACACATGTGTTACAGCGAGTTTAACGACATCATAGAGGACATTGACGCGATGGACGCGGATGTAATTTCTTTTGAGGCGAGCCGTTCCTCCTTATCGATACTCAACGCCATTCGTCAAAGCGGTTTTGAAACCGAAGTGGGACCCGGCGTCTATGATATTCATTCGCCGCGCGTGCCGAGTGTTGACGAAATGGTCACTGCCATTCGCGCGATATTAAAGGTGATCGCAAAAGATAAAGTTTGGATTAACCCCGATTGCGGATTAAAAACGCGAGGCAACGAAGAAACTGCTTTAAGTTTAAAAAATATGATCGCCGCCACCATGAGGGTTCGACAAACGTTGGAAGACTAAGGAGAACGCGGAATGAAGATTTGAAAAAGCGTCGTGGATTCTGCGACTTCGTTTGCTAGGGTAGGCTACGCGCTTAAATGACGGAATGTGGGGTTGCCGGCATCAGGCATCCCGTAGGAAAACTTACCGACAAGGAGGCGTTATGGCACAAGTAAATGTCAATATTCGATTAGACGAACATCTAAAAACAGACTTTGAAAAAGTCTGTGCAAGCATGGGGCTGACCATGACCGATGCAATGACCGTATTTGCCAAGGCGGTTACGTTGCAACGGGCAATTCCCTTCAAAGTTTCGGCAAGAGCCGCCTCGCATGAAATCACGCCGGCGAGCGAGAAAGCGCTGGCGCGTGATTGGATGTTGCCGGAGGAAGACAAAGCGTGGGAAGATTTGTAAAAGCGGGAGGGGCTTGTCCCGTCCTCCCTATGCCAAAAGTCGTCGGGGTCTCCCCGCGATTTTTGGGTAACCCCTACCGGCAAAAAGTACCACTTTTTGCCGAACGATTCCTGATTCCTGCCCTCTGACCTCTGCCCCCTAAAAATACAAGGTTGCCGGTTTGACCTGTAAACGATAGACGGTTTTTAAAGAGGCGAGATATTCTGCCGCCACGCGCGCGAGTGTCGGATAAAAAGCGTGTTCCGTTTTGGCTTCCTGCAATAACTCCAAATAACGAAACGCCCACGGCAACAAGTGGTCAGACAATAGTGTTTGGGCGGCATCGTCCGCGCCTTTTTCCAAGAGGCACGCAAACGCCAACAACATGAGCCCAAATTGATCATCGGGTTCTTCCATGCGGGTGGCCACGCCTATCCCGCATTGCGCGAGAAAGTCTCGATAATGCTGTGTGCTTTTGCCCATGAGTAAATGATCTTGTTGAAGATAAACGGCGCCCCACGGCGGCGCGGTCATGTGTCCCTGCCCTTCAAACAATACGGAAAAATCGTACCCAATATCTTCGGGACGGATGGAGGATAAGGTTTTAGCCTGATGCTTGACGGTTGCTTTATCCTGCCAATCAAAAAGACGGTCTAAATCGGCGAGCGCGGGAATCAATTGTTGAGATTCTTCGGAAGTGGGCGGGTAGTAAAAAAGCGCGCCTAAAATTCTGGGCAGTGTTGTTACAGATAGCATTATTTCATTATTATTGTGATCCATCGTTAAAAATCCTTTGACCTGTTTTTGCCTGCGGCGAACACGTGGGGGATTATACGCCGAACAGGGATTCGCCCAAAAGTAGTACTTTTGGGCGGTTGAAAGTCAGCAAAAAAATACCGGCAAAGCCGGTTACTTTTTTGCGTTTCAGGGATCAGAAGTCAGGAATCAGGGATCAGTGCGCGTCATTTAAGCGCGTCGTTTGCTTTAGCAAACGTAGTCGCAGAATCCAGCCCCCTTTATGAAAGGGGGTGGCTACGAAGTAGCCGGGGGTTTGCGTTTTTCGGGCGAGGCAAGCCTCGCCCCTACGCAAAAAAGTGACCGGCTTTGCCGGTACTTTTTGGAAATTCAAACCGGCAAAAAGTAGGGGTTTACTTTTTGCCGAATCCGCGAGTGTAGGGTTTTACTTTTTGCCGCCCCCTTTTTTCGCCTGCTGATAAAATACCCCTCTTCCTGATTCTCATCACCAAAAATTCATCATGGCATCAGAGCTGATTCAACTGACCGACATGGTCACAAAAGCGCAAGCCGATTTTGCGGCGGCGACGGATTTGCCGTCCTTAGAAAACGCCAAAGCGCGTTACTTGGGCAAAAGCGGTCTGATCACCGAACATTTAAAAACCTTGGGCAAAGTCCCGCCTCAAGAACGCGTGCAAAAAGGCGCTGTCATCAACGAGGCAAAAACCGCCATCGAAGCCGCGCTTGCCGGGCGCCGGCAGGCGTTGTCCAACGCCAAAATGGAAGCGCAATTACATGCGGAAGCCATTGACGTGTCTTTGCCCGGACGCGGTGTCGGCGGCGGCGGCTTGCATCCGATTACCCGCACCCGAATGAGAATAGAAGCGCTTTTTCGCTCGCAGGGGTTTGACGTGGCGGATGGTCCCGAAATCGAGGACGACACTCACAACTTCGCGGCGTTGAACATGCCCGATAACCACCCCGCGCGCTCCAT
>JAIRPA010000120.1 GCA_031257235.1 Burkholderiales bacterium
AGGCGACGATCTCGGTTCGTCCCGCCATGCCGGCGCGAACGCAAACCCTGATGAGCCGCATGTCCGGCGACAGCGAAACCATTGCCTCATTAAGAAAACTCTATGATGCGCACGCCGTCAATACCGCTTATCTTTCTTATTCGCCGCTGGTGCTGACTAACGGGCTCACTGAATATTTAAAGAACTACCCGCACCTTTGTTCCGAACAATTGGTAAGCCAAGCCATGGCTTCGTTGGTCAAGAACACGCCGGGCGCGGGGAAACTCAAAGACACGAAAGTGCCGGAAGTGATTGCATTACTGCGTTCGCGCACCAACAGTCGAGGCGTGATCGGGATGTGGTACGCCACGGATCATGATCATCCCTTCTTGAGTAATTATGCGGCGCAGTATTTAATCGAAGCCAAAGACCGAGGGGCAAACATTCCCGAAGATTATTTAAAAATCCTCAACCGGTACTTGCGCGAGAACGCTGATGATACTCATTCGCGCTCGCTTGAAGGCTTGCGGCAACGCGCGTTTTCCGCATACTTGTTGACCCGTCAAGGGGAAATCACCACCAACGCGTTGGCGCAAATCCAGCAAACCTTGCAATCGGCGTTGGGTGACACATGGCACAGCGATCCTACCGCCATTTATCTTGCCGCAACGTACAAGATGTTGAAGATGGATCGTGAGGCGGATATGTTGCTCAAAAGCGCGTGGTCGCAATTAGGCAAGCCTGCCTCGGAGGTTTGGTGGTCGCGCCAATACTATGATCCGCTTGTGGTGAGTGCGCAGGCGTTTTATTTAATCTCAAAACATTTTCCCGAAAAGGCGGATTTAATCCCGCCGCAGGCATTAGAAAACATGGTGATGATGTTACGGCAAAATCGTTATACCACCACGTCGGCGGCGATGAGTATTTTGGCTTTGGATCATTACGGCGCGCGCGTCAAACGTACCAACGTCGCAGGCGAGGCTTTGTCGATTGATGCGCTGGTGTCAGACGCCAAAGAGGAAGTCAAACGCATTTCCAAATTCAATCAATCGGTCGCCTTCGGAGACTTTCCGCTCAACACCGAAAAACTGATTCTTAAAAATTCGGGAACGGATACGGCGTGGTATGCGATTACGCAAACAGGCTTTGATAAAACGATGCCTGCGCTTGCCACCAAAAACGGATTGGAAGTGGATAAGATGCTCACCGATGATGCGGGGCGTCCGGTGCGGTCGGTGCGATTGGGGCAGACGGTTAATGTTGTCTTGCGCATTCGCGCCAACACTAAGGAGGATATCGACAACGTGGCGATGGTCGATTTGATTCCGGGCGGTTTTGAGATTGTCTTTCAGAAGACTAATACTCACAATACCGATCAGGGGAACGAAGAATCGGATGAAGCGTATGATCGTTTTGTTTCCCCCATTGCCGTGGCACCTTCGGATTGGAGGATTGATTTTACCGATGCAAGAGAAGATCGCGCCATTATCTACGGCACAGCAACCCGATCGCTTCAAACCTTTGTGTATCAGATCAAACCGACCAATGTGGGAACGTATACCATTCCGCCCGCGTTTGCCGAGGCGATGTACGATAAAGAGATTCAGGCGATGTCCGTGCCGACGGGAGTGATCACGGTGACGCCACCGGAATGATTGGCGCGGGCGCATCATGCGAAGATTGTTATTCAATGTTTTAACGGGGTGTTTTCTTTTGGCGGTGGTGGCGATCGCGATTAGAATCACCCCGCATGAGCCTTTGAAAAACGCAACGTATTCGACCGCATACTATGATAAGCATCATCAATTGTTAAGATTAACGCTTGCGCAGGATGATCGTTATCGGTTGTGGACTTCGTTGGACGACATTGCGCCGGAGACCAAAGCCGCAGTGTTATTGTATGAGGATCGGTGGTTTTACTTTCATCCCGGGTTTAATCCGATCAGTTTGCTTCGCGGGGCTTATGTCAGTTTGATTCAGCAATCCGCGCGGCGGGGCGGCTCCACGATTACGATGCAGCTGGCGCGTTTACGATGGAATTTAAACACGCGCACTTTGCGCGGGAAATGGATACAAGTATTACGCGCCATACAATTAGAATTGTTTTATTCCAAAGATCAGATTTTGGAAGCGTATTTGAACGAAGCGCCTTACGGGCGAAACATTGTGGGGATTGGCGCGGCCTCCTTAATTTATTTTAATCAAGAGCCGGGGCTTTTAACCCTGCCTGAATCGCTAACGCTGGCGGTTTTGCCGCAGTCGCCCACTTATAGAATTGATAAATCCCTATATGTGCTTGCCGATAATTTGAATGCCGCGCGGCAACGATTGTTTGCGTTGTGGAGCCGGCATCATCGGGTGGACGATTTCACGCGCGCCTTATTTTCGTTGCCCTTAAAGTTACGCCAGCCGGAGGCATTACCCAAAATCGCACCGCATTTTACCGATGACCTTAGGCTTCGGCTATTTTTATCCGGTCGGCAAAAAGATCGGGTCAACACCACACTTGATACCTCGCTGCAACGCCTATTGGAAAAACAAGTAGAAGGGTATATTGCGCGACACAAAAATCGCGGCTTATCGAACGCGGCGGCGTTGATTGTTCATCGTGTCGATCATAGTATTGTGGCAGCGGTGGGGTCGGCTTCTTATTTTGATGACACCATTGGCGGGCAAATCAACGGCACGACCATCAAACGTTCTCCCGGTTCGACATTAAAACCTTTCATTTACGCGCTTGCGATGGATCAAGGCATCATTCATCCGATGACCGTCTTAAAAGATGTGCCGACGGCGTTTAGCTCGTACACGCCGGAAAATTTTGACGGCGAATTTATGGGTCCGTTGACGGCCACGCAAGCCTTGGTCAAAAGCCGTAATGTTCCTGCCGTGTATTTAAACGCGAAAATTCATCGCCCGAACTTTTATACTTTTTTAAAAAACGCGGGCGTTGCTCAAATGGCGAGTGAGGCACATTATGGTTTAGCGTTGGCGTTGGGCGGCGGGGAAGTCACACAAGAAGAGGTGGCCAAACTCTACATGATGCTTGCCAACGACGGGATACTGCATGAGCTTCGGCGTGAAGAAGACGAGCCTAAAAGTTCGGGGTTGCGCTTGCTCTCGGCGGAGTCCGCCTTCATGACGCGAGATATGTTATCGAATTTACCGCGCGCCGACAGCGTCAAAGCCGCGTCACAAAAACTGCCGATCTATTGGAAAACCGGCACCTCGTGGGGATTCAAAGACGCATGGAGTGCGGGGATTATCGGTGATTATATTGTGGTGGTGTGGTTGGGGAATTTTAATAACAAAGGCGCGCCGGAGTTAATCGGCGCGAAGGCTGCCGCGCCGTTGTTTTTTAATATTGTCAATGCGATGACCGCCCATGTGTCCATGCGGGATGTCAATGCGAAAATTCCGGAGACCGTCACGCGCGTGGACATCTGCTTGGCAAGCGGCGATTTATTGACCACATGGTGTCAGCGCAAAGGACAAACATGGTTTATTCCGGGCGTTTCTCCGATCAAAGTCGATACGGTTTATCGTCCGGTTTATTTTGACCCTAAGACACATCAGCCGCTTTGCCCGGAGGAGGTTCGCCCCGACTCTTTGCTTCGTGTTTACGAATACTATGATTCGGATATTCGCGCGGTTTTTGCAAGTGCCGGCTTTCCCAAACGTGAACCGCCGGATTTGAGGCGATGTCAAAAAACGTGGAACACGATGGGGTCGGCGCCTTATGTGATCACGCCGCTGAAAAACACGCGTTATACTATTTTTTCGGATGATCCGCGCCGAAACCAAATCCCTTTAACGGCAGGCGCGGACGCGGAAGTGAATACCTTGTATTGGTTTGAGAACAATGTATTGATCGGTAAAGCCTCGCCGAAAACTCCGCTTTTGTGGCAACCCAAAACCGATGGTTTCGTTTTGCTTTCCGTGGTTGACGATCATGGTCGCTCGGATACCGTCTCCGTGCAGGTGGTCTTGGCAAGAAGTAGCAAAAAGTAAAACCGATCGCCCAAAAGCGTTTCGGGGATCAGAAGTCAGGAATCAGGAATCAGGAATCAGTAGGGGCGAGGCTTGCCTCGCCTGAAATGCGTAATCCCCCGACGGCTTTGCAGTCACCCCCTTTTTTTATTCGGCAAAAAGTATTACTTTTTGCCGAACCTTCGCCCCTTATCGCGCGATACCGCGACCTTCGACTTCCAAAAATGTCACCAGTGCCAAAAGCGCGGGTTCGTTTTCGGCGTCAGCGCGCAGTTGGTCGATTGCCGCCGATAAGGATAATCCGTTTCGGTATAAGGTTTTGTACGCGCGCTTCAAACTCATGATGGTTTCACTCGTAAAGCCGCGGCGTTTTAAACCTTCGCTGTTGATCGTCACGGGTTTGGCAGGGTAGCCGGAGACCGTGACGTAAGGCGGGACATCTTGAACCAACATGGAGCCGCCGCCGACCATGGCGTGCGCGCCGATGCGACAAAACTGATGAATGCCGCACAGCCCCCCCATCACCACATAATCTTCCACATGAACATGACCGGCAAGCTGTACCGTGTTGGAAATAACAATGTTGTTGCCCAAGACGCAATCGTGCGCCACATGGGTATAAGCTAATATTAAATTACCGTTGCCAATTAAGGTATCCCCACGATCTTGAACGGTGCCGGCGTGTACCGAAACATACTCACGAAAAGTATTGTTGTCTCCAATGGTGGTGGTGACTTTTTCGCCTTGATATTTTTTGTCTTGAGAGATTTCTCCGATGGAGGCAAATTGAAAGACACGGTTGTTTTCTCCGAGCGTGGTGTGACCGGTCAAGACCACATGAGGACCAATCACCGTTCCCGCACCGATTTTTACGTGTTCGCCAATGACGGTAAATGCACCCACTTCAACATCGTCTGCCAATTGGGCGTCACGATGGACGTTTGCCAACGGATGAATTTTAGGCATGCTTGAGGTTATCCTTCGTTTTTGTTGTTGAGCGTTCCGGGTAAGGGCGGACGCAACGCCGCCATCAAGACGGCTTCACACACGATTTTATCGTCCGCTAAGGCGCGAACCGAGTATTTGCCGACGCCGCGAACTGTTCGGATCATCTCGGCTTCCAGCACCAACGTGTCGCCGGGCAAAACCTGACGTTTGAACCGCGCTTCATCAATGCCGGCAAACAAAATAATGCCGCCCGCGCCGCCGGTGGTCTCGCTTTTATACGCAAGAATCACGGAGACTTGTGCCAAGGCTTCGATCACCAACACGCCCGGCATCACCGGATACGCCGGAAAATGTCCGCCAAAAAAAGGCTCGTTGATCGTGACGTTTTTAATGCCGCGTATCCATTTTCCTTTTTCATACGCCAAGATTTTATCGACCAGCAAAAAGGGATAACGATGCGGCAGAATGGTGCGTATTTCGTTAATATCCATTGAAGTATTTGTATTGGTGGTGTCGCTCATAACATTACTCTCCTTTGGTTTTTTGACCGTTTAAACACTGCGCTTTACTTTGCACGTCGGATAAAGATTGCTCCAAAGCGCGGACACGTTTGTATAAAGTATCTAATTTTTTCAGATGCACGGCGTTTTTTTGCCAATGTTGGTGTTGTTGTATCGGATAAACGCCGGTGTACACATCGGGCTTTTCAATCGACGAAAAAACCGGCGTTGCCGCCGCCACCGTGGTGCCGTCGGCAATGGAAAGATGCCCGCCGATCATCGCCGCGCCGCCGATGCGGCAATTCTTCCCGATGGCAACGGAGCCGGCAATGCCCGCACACCCGACAATCGCCGTGTGTTCGCCCACCGTACAGTTGTGACCCAATTGAACCAGATTATCAATCTTGACATCGTTGTTGATGAGGGTGTCGCCCAACGCGCCGCGATCAATCGTGGTGTTGGCACCGATTTCAACATCGTTGCCGATGACCACGCGACCAATCTGCGGAATTTTGATCCACTGCCCTTGGTCAAACGCAAACCCGAAACCGTCCGCACCAATCACCGCGCCGCTGTGCAGAATGGTGCGCTCACCAATCACACATCGCGGATAAATCACCACGCGCGGATAAATACAGGCATCCGCGCCAATTAAAACATCATCGCCGATCACGGATTGCGGATGAATCACCGCGCGTTCGCCGATGATGGCGCGTTCGCCAATCACCACATGAGCGCCAATCACGGCATCTTGGGCGATTTGTGCGGAGGCGGCAACCACCGCCGTCGGATGAATGCCGGGGGAGGGAAGCGGCTCACGATACAAACATCCGGCCACCCGCGCGTACATGGCGTAAGGATTGTCGGCAATCAGACAAGCAATACCGCGAGGATTGTCCCAGGCAAGATGCGTGGCGGCCGTCACAATCACCGCCGAGGCGCGAGTATCACGTAAATAAACAGCATATTTAGGATTGGACAAAAAGGCGATGTCGCCGGCGCTTGCCTGATCTAAGGGCGCCGCGCCGGTGATGGTTGTATCAGGATTCCCTTTTAATATCGCGCCGACGGCCTGCGCCAGTACCGCCAAGCGCCAAGGCGTGTTGGCGCGGATCGGTGTGGTGTGTTGTGATGTTAATGCGTCCACGATGCCTCTTGGAGGTTGGTGAAGGATAAACGACTTTTCGCTCATGCCTTCTTAAAAAAAATGACCGTCAATCAACAGTCTATGGATAATGGCAGAGAAATCGATCAATCGTTTTTCTGCCGTCCCTGTCACGAAACCCCGGAATAACGCGGCGTTGTTGGTTTAACGACCGTTCCCGTTGCCGTCTAACGTGCTGATGACCATGTCGGTAATTTCAATTCTTTTGCTTGCGTACACCACCGGTTCTTGCACGATCAAATCAAAATTGCGTTCCTCGGCGATTTTTTGAATCGCCTTATTCGTGCGATCCTGCAACACCGACAGCTCTTCATTACGTCTGCGGTTTAAGTCCACGCCAAAATCACGTCTTTTGCGTTCCAGATCAATCGACAAATCGGTCAAACTGCGCTCTTTGTCACGACGCGTGCTCTCCGGCATCGTCGCGCCGTTGCGCTCTAAATCGTTTTGCAATTCTAAAACTCTATCGTTGATTTTCTTTAACTCGCCGTCGCGTTTGGAAAACTCGGTTTCGAGTTTTTGCTGGGCGAGTTTGGCCACTTTGGATTCTTTTAAAATGCGCGCCGTGTTCACGTACCCGATGCGATAGTCTTCCGCAAACGCGCCGCCGGCAAGCATCAAACCCGCCATCAGAATCGCCGCCCATCGAAATACAGGTTTCACGATTATTACTCCTTCAAACTTCATCATATTAAAAAACGGAACCTAATTGGAATTGGAATCTTTGAACTTTGTCGTTCGGGCGTTTGTGAATCGGGACGCCGTAGCTGATCTTCAACGCGCCGATCGGAGAATTCCACGCCACGCCGACACCGGCAGAATAGTGGAACGCTTCGTTGTCTTTGTTGTCAATCACGCGGGTTTGCCCTTGGACAGTATAGGAATAAGGATCGTTGCTGCGCACCTGACCGGCGTCAAAGAAAACGCTGCCGCGCACCGCGTTGCTGCCCGCAATCAAGGGGAAGAACAATTCGGCGTTGGCGACGATCTTGCGATTGCCCCCCATCGCGTTGTCTTGTTCGTCGTGCGGCCCGACGGACGAACCCTCATAGCCGCGCACCGACCCCACACCGCCCGCGTAAAACGCTTTGAAGAACGGCAAAGTTTTTTTGTTATACCCTTCGCCATAACCAAACTCGGCGCGCAACATCAACACAAACGGATTAAACACCGGCATGAACCATTGATGAACATACTGCGCTTTCCAATAGGCAAGGTCTCCAAAGGGGGCGGCCACTTCGGTATAAATACTTTGATAACGCCCGCGCGTCGGGAAGAAGACATCGTCTCTTGTGTCGCGCGACCAGCCGACAGAAAACATGTAGTTATCGGTGGTTTTGCCGTAATCGTTGACAAAATTTCTATAAGTTTGCGGGCTTTTCTCTCTTAAAGTGATTTTGGTGTTTTCGTAACGAAGCCCGAAATTGATGGTGTCGGTTTCGGTGATGGGAACACCAAACCCGATCGCGCCGCCCAAGGTGTCAGACTTATAATCCGACGTGGCCAGATCGTCCGCGTCGTAACGTTGTTTGTAAATCTCCAAGGTGCGCGAAATGCCGTTGATTGTCCAATACGGATCGGTAAACGCCAGCGAATAGTTTTGATTGCTTTTGCTGGTATTGACCCCCAAGGTCAACGAGTTACCTGAGCCAAAGACGTTTTGTTGTGAAACGGAGGCGGATAACTGAACGTTTTCTTCGCTGGAATACCCCAAGCCGATCATAAACATGCCCGTGTTGCGCTCCACCACTTTGATGTTCATATCGACTTGATCGGAAGAGCCCGGCACCGGCGGCGTTTCGATTTGGACATCGTCAAAGTAACCCAATCGGCGAATCCGAACGCGCGAGCGTTCGATTCTTGTGCCGTCAAACCACGCGCCTTCCATTTGGCGAACCTCGCGGCGGATGACTTCGTCGCGGGTTTTGACGTTGCCGCTGATGTTGATCTGACGCACATAGACGCGGCGACCCGGGTCCACATAAAGCGTGAAGGCGACCTCCGCTTTTTCTTTGTTGATTTCCGGCACGGCGTTGACGTTGGCAAACGCGTACCCTTCCGCGCCCAAACGCTCACTGATGTTTTTGGTGGTGGTTTGCATTTTGGCGCGCGAATAAACACTGCCTGTTCTCACGCGAATCAATTTTTGAACTTCTTCTTCGGGAATCGGCAAATCGCCCGCCAGCGTGACGCCGGACACCGTATAGCGTTGCCCTTCGGTGACGGTAATTACAATATCAATCGCGGATTTATCCGGCGAAATGGAAACCTGTGTGGCGTCCACGTTAAATTCCAAATACCCTTTGTCTTGATAAAAACTGCGCAAGGCTTCAAGATCGGCTTGCAGTTTTTGTTTGGAGTATTGATCGGCTTTGGTGTACCACGTAAACCAACCCGGCGTGGTCAGCTTCATTTCACTGACCAAATCGCTTTCCGAAAACGCCTTGCTGCCGACAATGTGAATGCGTTGGATTTTTGCCGTGCCGCCTTCGGTGATGGCAAAGTTGATCGCCATCCGGTTGCGTTCTTGCGGCGTGAGTGTCATTTGAACGTCCACGTTGTAGTAACCGCGAGAGACATATTGGCGCTTTAATTCTTGAACGGCTTTTTCCAAAAGCGAACGATCAAAAACGCGCGCTTCGGAAAGCCCCACGTCTTTCATCGCGTTTTTTAATAAATCGGTGGCAAATTCTTTGTTGCCGGAAAAGGTGATCGCCGAAATGGTCGGACGCTCATCCACCGCCACCAGTAAGACATCTCCCTGACGCTCAATCTGAACGTCGCGGAAAAAGCCCGTGCCGTACAAGGCTTTGATGGCGCGTGACACGGCTTCGTCGTTGACTTTATCGCCGACTTTGATCGGCAGATAATTGAACACCGTTCCGGCGTCGGTGCGTTGCACGCCTTCCACGCGAATGTCGCGCACAACAAAAGGCTCAAACGCGTAAGACAGACTTACGAACAACACCGAAAGAGAAAAACCGCTTGTGATAAAAAACAAGCATTTTTGAACCGTCAACCGATTTTTAACACAGTTGAGAAAAGGGCTAAAGTAATCTTGTAAAGTCATTCAATAAAGCCAGCGCAATCAACGCCAGAAGAAAAGTCATTCCGATTTTTTGACCGATCGCCATTGCTTTTTCCGAAAGCGGACGACCCCGTAGCAATTCTAGCGAATAATACAGCAAATGACCGCCATCCAGTAAAGGAATCGGCATCAGGTTGATGATCCCCAGCGCAATGCTGACCATGGCTAAAAATGACACAAAGCGATCCAAACCCATCATCGCGCTTTGTCCGGCAAAATCCGCGATGGTGATCGGGCCGCTGATGTTTTTAAGCGCGGCTTCGCCGATGACCATTTTGCCCATCATTTTTAGGCTCATCCACGTCATTTCCCACGTGCGTGTGACCCCCAAACGAAGCGAAGTGACAGGATCGTGACGAACTCTTTTTTGTAAACGTGAGACTTGGTCGGGGTCAAGCGACAGCTCCACGCCGATTTTGGGCGAGACGTTGCCGGTTTTTTCGTCCGTAAAAAGCGTGGGGGTGAGAGTGAAATGTCGGGTTTCTTCGCCGCGTTGCACCGTGATCTCCACCGGCGATTCCGGGGATTGATTCATCGCGTCGCTCAAGGCTTGGGCGTTCTCGACGGGACGTTGATCGACGACGATGATTTTGTCGCCGGGGAGAATCCCCGCCCTTTCCGCCGGCATGCCCGCGCGTGTCGCGCGAACCACGGGCGCCCCCGTGTAAAAGGCAATGCCCAAGCGCGAAAAAACGCGCCCTTCCTCTTCATCCCGGGTGGTGATTTCGGCAAGAGAAAGCGGCAAAACGCGCGCCGCGCCCCCGCGATCCACCGTCAACAAGACTTCCTGACGCGCGTGAGTCAATAACTGCCATTGAAAATCGATCAAAGAGTCAATCGCCGTTTCGTTGATGTGGGTGACGCGATCCTGCGATTCTATGCCGGCTTTTTCGGCGGCGGAGTGGGGGGCAGGGGTGGACAACACGGGCAATCGCTCGTTCGTGCCGATCATGCCCAACATCGCAAAAAAGAGAATCGCCAACAAAAAGTTGGTCAAAGGGCCCGCCGCCACAATGGCGATACGCTTGCCGACGGGTTGACGGTTGAACGCGCGCGGCAAATCCTTGACCGGCACATCACCTTCGGTTTCGTCCAACATTTTGACGTATCCTCCAATCGGGAAAAGCGACAGCGCCCACTCGGTTTGATCGCGTCCTAACTTGCGCGACCACAACACACGCCCCATCCCAAACGAGAAGCGCAACACTTTAACGTTGCACCACCGCGCCACCAGATAATGTCCAAATTCGTGCGCGATCACCAATACCGCGATCGTGACGACAAACGCCGCCGCGCGAATGAGAAAAGCTGTCATCATCGTGTTTGTCCTTTAAAGTTGCTCGTCAAAAAGTGGTACTTTTTGCCGGTTAAATTTACCAAAAAATCGCGGGACAACCTTGGGTTGGGGCGGAACTTACTTTGTGAAACAAAGTTAGTGGAGACCAAAACCCCGACGATTTTTTGCAGAAACGGCGCGCGGATGCCGCGACTTCGCTTCGGGTGTGCTTTGATTCGCTCCCACATCTGCCTTTAACCGTTGTTAAGTTGCTCGTCAAAAAGTGGACCTTTTTGCCGGTTAAATTTACCAAAAAATCGCGGGACAACCTTGGGTTGGGGCGGAACTTACTTTGTGAAACAAAGTTAGTGGAGACCAAAACCCCGACGATTTTTTGAGAGAGTAAGTTGTTCGGCAAAAAGTAAGCCCCTACTTTTTGGCGGTTAAATGTTCAATTGTTCGGATAGCCTTACTTCGTGCCAAGGCATCCAACGCCAACGTTTCTTCCAAAGTGTTCGGCGCGGGGGAGGCAACGGCGTTTAACGTGGCGTTAATCACCTCGGCAATGTCCAAAAACGCAATTTTGCGCGATAAAAACGCATCGACCGCGCACTCGTTGGCGGCATTCAAGACGACCGCCGCGCCGTTGGCAAGCGTCAACGCGTGAAAAGCGAGTTTTAAACACAAAAAGCGATCAAAATCCGGCGGCAAAAAAGTCAAGGTTGCCATTTTTTCAACCGTGAGCGCGGAAACGCCGGCATCCACGCGGTGTGGAAACGCCAACGCCTGCGCAATCGGGGTGCGCATGTCCGGCGTGCCTAACTGCGCCAACGTCGAGCCGTCCTCATATTCGACCATCGAATGCACAATGCTTTGCGGATGAATGACGACTTCAATGGCGTCGCGCGGCATCCCGAAAAGCCAATGCGCTTCGATGACTTCCAGCCCTTTGTTCATCATCGTTGCCGAATCCACCGAAATCTTGCGTCCCATTTTCCAGACGGGATGATTGACCGCCTGTTCCGGTGTGGCGGTTTTTAAACGCGCATGGTCCCAATGCAAAAAAGGACCGCCGGAGGCCGTTAATAGGATTTTTTTAACGCCTGCCGCCCGCTCGCCGATGACGCCTTCCGTTTTCGTGCGCGGCAGGCATTGGAAAATGGCGTTGTGTTCGCTGTCAATCGGCAACAAGGTGGCGCCATGTTCGCGCGCCAGACGCATGAACCACGCGCCGCCCATCACCAAGGCTTCTTTGTTCGCCAAAACAATGCGTTTGCCCGCGCGTGCGGCAGCGGCGGTGGGCGATAAGCCGACGCCGCCGGTGATCGCGGCAACCACGGTGTCCGCGGACGGCCATTCGGCCATTCGATTCACGCCTTTTTCGCCCGAAAAAACCTCTGTGGACACGCCTTCGTTTTTGAGAAAGTCGGCAAGACATCGGGCGGCATTGGCATCATGAAGCGCGACGGCTTCCGGACGAAACCGCAACGCGATGTCGGCGAGCTTTTTCCACTGCGAACGCGCCGCCGCCGCCACCAAAGTAAAGCGATGCGGGTGTCGCGCGATCACGTCTAAGGTGGAATCGCCGATCGAACCCGTCGCGCCTAAAAGCGTGATGCGTTTTCGAGAAAAAGTATCCGCGGATTTCATCAGATTAAAAACGATACGGCCAACGCCGCCGTCGGCAGGGTGGTCAATAGGCTGTCCACACGATCCAACCATCCGCCGTGACCGGGCAAAATCACACCGCTGTCTTTTTGATCGGCAAAGCGTTTGATCAGGGACTCAAAAAGATCACCCAAGATAGACAAGAACAACAAAAGCCACGCCAGCGCCAACCAGATGCCCCACGCAAGAGACGAGGGCAGGGTGGCCAATTGCGATAATTTCGGCATCACAAAAGGAGCTAAAACCGCCGCGTAAATCGTCACCGCGACAAACGCGCCGATCGCGCCTTCGCGCGTTTTTCCCGGACTGGTTTTGGGGGCGAGTTTATGCTTGCCAAACCGTCTTCCCGCAAAATAGGCGGCAGAATCGGCAAGCCAGACCAACACCATCACCATCAAGAGCGCGAAAGGCGAGAGTAAACGAAGTTGTGCCAACGCCATCCATGTGGCGATTAAAAGCCAGACGCCGACCCCC
>JAIRPA010000151.1 GCA_031257235.1 Burkholderiales bacterium
AGTGCCGTCATTCTGCGCGAAGCGTAGCGAAGTCGCAGAATCCACACGCAGCCTTTAGGCTGCGTCATTGCGGGCTCCGACCCGCAATCCGGTTTTACCGCTTTTCCCGCAAAAAAGTATCGGGCTTTGCCCGTACTTTTTTGGAAATTTCAACCGCCCAAAAGTAGGGTTTTACTTTTGGGCGAACTCTTTTTGCCGAACCCCCGCCACCCTGCGGCGTATAATCCCGATCACGCATCCAAAGAACCTCAATAAACCATGACTCTAAAACTTTCACGAACGCTTGTTTTGGCGTTGACCTTAGTGCTTGCGGCGTGCGCGAACACGATTCCCTTGAATACCGACCCTGCGATCACGGTTGTCGCGCCCGACTATCGCGTCGGCGACACATGGGTTTATCACGTGGAGGACGGATTTCGTCTGCCGGAGGTTTGGGAAGAAACGCACACCATTACCGCCATTCGTGAAGAGGAAATCGTCCTTTCCGTCACAAGGCGGGGCAATCATGTCAACGACACCCGCACGGAAATTTGGGCGCGCGCCGGCGCCGTCAAACAGGGTGCGGTCATGCTCGACGAAACGCGCGTTTTTGAGTTGCCTTTTGTTCGTTTTCGCTACCCGATGAGCGCGGGGGTGGCTTGGTCGCAATCCTTGAAAGCCGACACAAAATACGGTGACGCGATGAACATTCGTGACGGTTATTTATCCTACCGCACCCGCGCGAAAGGATGGCAAAAAATCGCCTCGCCCCACGGGGACGTTGACGCGCTTTTGCTGGAATCTTCCGTTCTTTTCGACGATGAGAATCCTTGGTATTACGCTTCCCGCGGGAAAGAGTGCGCGTGGTACGCGCCGAGCGTCAACAATGTGGTGTGGATAGAGCGCGACGTGGCGCGTTTAGAAAAAGGCGATGCGCGTTCGGGAATGATCATTCCGGTGGTGCGCGCCTCCTTTCGGTTGACGGATTATCGTCCTGCGCCGCGATGAATCTTGCCCAAAAGCCCGTCCTTATTCAGTGGGGGGCGCTTCTTTTGTTGACGACGCTTCTTGTATCGGGGCTGTCTTTGATCGCGCTGCCCGGCGCGTTTTTGTTGGGTGCGATGATCGCGGGGGTGATTGTGGCATTAAACGGCGCGAGTATCTCGATGCCGAATTGCTTTTATCAAGGCGCGCAGGCGATGATCGGCACCTTAATTGCCACAACATTAACGCCTTGGGTGTTTCATTCGTTTGTGGAGGATTGGGCGCTTTTTGTCGGCGTGGTGTTGGCTTCTTTGGTGGCAAGCACGGCATTGGGCTACGCGCTGAAGATTTTTCACGTTATGCCCGGAGTGACCGGCATTTGGGGGATCACCCCGGGCGCGGCGTCCGCCATGGTCATCATGGCAGAAGCCTACGGTGCGGATATGCGATTGGTCGCGGTGATGCAGTATCTGCGCGTGGTGATGGTGGCGGCAACGGCCGCCGTCTGTGCCCATTTTTTTGCCGAGCCGGTGGTTCATGAGGTGGCGGCGTCCTTTGATTTCACAAAGACCCTTGCCTCTTCCGCGCCCACGTTGGCGATTATGGTCGGCGGCGCGGTGTTGGCGGCTATTTTGCGTGTTCCATCCGGGATGCTTTTTTTTCCGCTGGCGATTGGCGCGGTATTGTCGGTGTCGGAGGTGGTGACGCTTCACATTCCGCGCACGTTGCAAATCGTCGCGTTTGTTGCGTTGGGTTGGAAAATCGGGTTGCGGTTCACCCGCGAAGTGCTTTTGTATTCTTTGTCCGCGTTGCCTAAAATCTTATTGTCGATTGTGGTGTTGATGGTGTTTTGCGCGGGGCTCGCGTTGATCGTAGCGCATGTGTTGCATGTGGATTACTTGACGGCGTTTTTGGCCACCAGCCCCGGCGGGGCAGACGCGATGGTCAGCATCGCCGCCGCCACACAAATCAATATCGGGTTTGTGATGAGCGTTCAAGTGGCGCGGTTGATCATCGTGATTCTTTTGGGCCCGCCCATTGCGAGAAGGTTATCGCGTTAGCTCGGCAAAAAATGTTTCATTTTCTTTCGGGTTAAGGGAAAATAATCAATAAAGTGTAATACGATCAGCATAATAATTATGTCAAATCCTAGCTATAGGGCGTTGCTCATTGCAATAGCTACTTTAAGTATGTTGTTGCATTACTGGGGATATTATGTATGGACATCGCGTTATTTTGTATGTACTGAAAGAATTGCATCCGTTGTTATTATATTCCTAGGGGTTGCTATAGCTGTGAATTTCACCTATAAATGCCTCAACATCAGGTTAAATAGCCCGGCTCGCTTTTTTATTTGTCTTTCGGTTGGTGTTGTTGTCGGCGCCATTCTTGGGGTGCTGGCGTTGGTGATAATTTATTACGCAATTGAAATGCAAAGGACGGGGGTTGCAGTTAATCAATTATTAAGCAATGATTATAGATATTCCATTAAGATACTCCAAAGCAGATATTTTATTAAAGGGTTATTGTTTTTGATTTTTATATCATGCGGTTGGTTATTTGGCGGGGTGTATAGTATTCTGATTTATCTATGGTTGAGATTTCGCTCAAAAGAAGCTCAATAAGACCCACAGACAAATCCGGTAACATAGCCGCGCTCATGTGTTGCATTATGGTTTGAGTTTAGCCAAGACATATTTAAAGCGGTAGAAGTTGCGAAGATTAGAATCTGCAGATGAGCCTCAGTCGGATTTCAAGGCGGCTATTGCCTGTTGATTGTTGGTAATTAAAGTCTTTAGCTGTTTTGTTATCCTAGGTATAAATATTCAACGGGTTGACAGTCAACAACATGAAAAAAACAACTTTCAAATTTGTGATGCCAAACGATAAGGAAACTTTTAGGAACATAATTGCTGATAATGAGATTAATAAAATAAATAAGAAAATATTTTTTATAGTATTTTTTCTATGTTTATTGATCATTGCCGATATTATTTTATTCTTGTTTCTTAAGAATTCTTAATCAGGACACTCAAGATATGGAAATGCTTCATAATATTTATTGTATCTTGTTTATCATTATTTTTCCTGTGACTGTTTATTTTGGAATGAGACAAAATAAGATTGCAAGAGAGAAATATGGGTATGGTTTGCCTACGGTGTTTTTCTTGTTTATTATTATATGTTTTTTATCGGTTGTTTCTATAATTGTATATGGCTTATTAAAACAATAGGTTCTGTTTAATTTGTAAAGAGACATAGATTTGTGGGTTTAGATAGAGAGAAAGTTCAAAACAATTTAGTAGTTATAAAATGAACCATAGAATACTCCGCATTATCAAGGCGGTGTCTTGCGTAATTATTAACTCATTGTTATTAGTTGTAATATGGGTAGCTGTCCTTGAAATATTCAGTGTATGGGAAGACAATGCCGCTTCAAGTTTGAAGCTCGATAGGTGTGAGATTGCATTGAGGTTATTAACGCCTTTGGCTGATGCGGGAGACGCACAAGCCCAGGATTCTATGGCTTATATTTATTCATTTGGATGTGCTGATGTTATTAGAAGCCGTGCTGATGCAATCTATTGGTTTCAACGCATGGGAAGGTTTGGTATAGTAGCTGGAGAGAAAGAGTATGATCCTGTTTCAATACATTTGCTTCGAGTTGCAAAAGATTATCTAAATGGAAGACCTGGGGTAAAAGCAGATAAGTCCGAAAGTATCATATGGCTAAAATGGTCCTCTGAGCGTGGAAACAAAGAAGCAGATGCGATCTTAGAGGAGATTAACAGATAACTTTGTTAATGTGATCGTGAAAGACATTCGTATGTTTGCAGTGAGATACGGATTTCTACCCTATGAATGAAAGACTACAACAAATGGATTGGATTTTGTTTTGGTTGTTGCTTATACCTTTATTGGTGTTGGTAGATTTAAATCTACATTTATTTTTGTTAATGAATAAAAATAATCAAATGGCGTTAAATGGCTTAATGTTTATAAACGCGTCTATGAGTCTGGCAGGTGGTGTGTCGCTTATTTGGTTATGTTTGTTTGGTGCGATGTCATGGGTAACTTATGTGGTAATTTTTACGATTATTTGTGGTTTTCCATTTGTAGAATTTGCTTTGTTGGTGTACGAAAAACTGAGAAGTCGATGGAAGTTTGTATTTAATGCAGAAAAATTGTTACGTATTATTTTTGTTCTGTTTGTAACGTATTATTCGACATTGTTCGTTGGAGTTTGCATCGTTGCAGTGTATATACATCTTAATAAGTGGTGGATGGTCTGAACGACGGGACAAGAAAGTCAATGTCTGGTGGAAATTGTGATTGTCAATAGCTTATATAATTTGTATGAACAATTTTTAAGTTGGATATCTGACATTATTAACAATCTGATTTTACAAATCCGCAACCCCACACTCCGTCATTTAAGTGCGCCGCACGAAGTGCCGTAGTCGCAGAATCCATGCCGCTAAAGGCGGCGTCCCGAAGTTGACGCATAATGGTGAGATGTATATGGAATTGGTCAAAAATAACAGAATAGATGAAATAGTGTTATCAAGATTATTAGAAAAAAAGAATGAATTGATGAAACTGAATCTTGATACCTTGTTAAGATTGCCGCCTTTAGTGGTGGCAAATGAAGTCATTGAGGGAAAGTCATTAGAATTTATAACTTATCGAGAGGAATTATCTGACGATAAACTACTGATTGTCGTTCAATGTAAAAATACGCGATTTTGGCGATATGGACACATTTTTGCAGAGGGGTTTACTGTCGATAAATTCGGAGAGACGCAAGACGCCAATGAAAAGCACATGTGGGCGTATTTGTGAATTTTAATCATCATGATAAACCATGGTATGAAGCGCGTTGGTGGCTTGACCCCAATTCAGAAAACAAGGATGAGGATATAAAACTTTATGATTCCGTATGACAAGATTGACACATGTTTGTTGAGTGATTTTCAGAAATTATGTCTTATTGAGTTTGAAAAATCCGGAATTTACAAGATGCTACCCTAGACGATATTCAATTGAATGGTGAGTCTGAGAAATATATAAGGATGACTATTATTAACAGAAATATCACCCTTTTTGCTTGGGTTTACGATGACGGTTGTCAAATTACGTGTTTAGGAAAAGACTATTATTTTGAAGGGCTTGATTTTTCTTCTTTAGATGAAATGCTGCAATCTTTTTTGTTAAGCATATCATCACTTATCAACGGTAAGGAACCTTCACAAAAGACGAGTTCAAGAATCAATATTTTTACATGTGGAAAATTATAGTAGATTCTTTTTATCCGGATAAGCAAGACAGCAATTTGATTGAATCCATGCCGCCAAAGGCGGCGTTCCCTACATCTGATCCCTGATCGCTGTTTTCTGACTTTCGGCGTCTTCCAAAAGCGCGTGATACAATTTTTCGGTTTCGTCTACCATGTGTTGCACCGTGAAATGTTGTTCATAATACGCGCGTGCGTTATTTCCCATTCGTTTTGCTTTGGCGCGATCGTTCCATAAAGACAAAATGGCTTCGGCTAAGGCATCACTATTATTCGGCGCGACGATTAACCCTGTTTTTTGGTCAATCACCGCTTCGGGAATGCCCCCGACTTCTGCGCCGACCACCGGCAACCGCGCCGCGCACGCTTCAAGAATCGACAACGAAAACGCCTCACGGCGCGAAGGCGCGCAATACAAGTCGAACGCGGACAACAAACGCGGCGCATCCGAGCGATACCCCAAAAAATGAACGCGCGGGTGATTGCCGTAACGCGCGACCAACCCCCGACCAAAATCGGTATGGGTGTCCCCGATTAAATAGTAATGCGCCGTCTCGGGTAAACGCTCAAGGGTTTGTAGTAATAGGTCTTGACCCTTGTCAACCACAAACCTGCCCGAAAGCACGATCGCAAAAACATCTTGAGGGATGTGAAGCTCTCGACGCAACGAAAGACGGTCTTCTTCCGGCGGAGGCGTCACGCCGTTATAGATTCGCGTGATCTTGTGCGGCGCGTAACCGTGCGCGATTAAATTATTTTTAACGGCGTCCGAGACCGCAATTAAATGTCGGCAGCGGCGCATGTGTTTGACCGCTTTGGTGGAGTGCGCGGTGGCAATCGGAATCGCGCCGGTGTTGATGGCGGCAACGCCCGCATATTGAGAGGGGCGGACTTGATGCGCGTGAACAATATCCGTGTGAGCGTCTTTGATGGCGCGATGAAGTTTGATGTAGGAAGTTAAATCGAACAAACCGCGCATCGCCACAGGCAGGTGACGCAATCCATATTCAGGGCAACGTTTTGCCACCCACGAACCGGCAGGACAAACAACCGTCACTGCCCAACCTTTTTGTTGTAATCCTAAAGACAACTGTAACACATGATTTTCCGCGCCGCCGAAGCTCATGCTTCGGACGATTTGTAAGCACGAAAAAGATCGCAAAGCGGCTCCTTCAAAAAAACGTGCGTTTTTGACCGAGCCATGGGGGGAAAGTTCCATGATAAAAGACGCAAAAGTTAGGGGGATTAAATTGCGTGATGCTTTGATAAGACCTTGATAGGTCTTTATGTATCAAGAGTTACTTTGAGGGGTGTTCTCCTTTCGTATCATTGAGTAAACGATATATTCTTTCGGTCATCGTATAAAGTTTTTGTACGTTATTTTCCAAAAAGAAGTAATGTTGAATATAAAAAAGCAAGGTGACGGCAATCACGGCATCCAAAGCCAAAAATGCCCAAGACGGTTGCCACAGCGTTCCCGCGAATGCCACGATTAACAGGAAAGCAAAAAAAAGCGTCACGATCAAATGCACCAGCCTTTCGTGTTGAAAGGCGGCAACGTTGTCTTGGTGACGCTCTAAAAAAAGGCGTAACGCGACGCGATCGCGGGAGAACGTCGCATCGGACAATGTGGTGTCGCATTCCGACAAATAAGCACGAAGTGATTTTTTCATCACGCAATAGATCGGGGGATCAATAGGAAGCTATTATTTCACTATTTCGTCGCCTTTGCAAAAGGCACTACGCGCGAACGGTGGTGTCGGGAATCACATTCCTTAATTCGGACAAAAGCGCGTCGTTAAGAGCAAGGGGGCTTGACGGATTGCCCAATAAATCGGCATTGTCACAACCTTCTGCGCGAAAAGGTTGTAATACCCAACGTGTCGCGCCGGCATTTTTGAGTTCCTGCGCCAACAGAATAAGCTGCGTTTGCGTCGTTAATGCGCCGTGTATCGTCGTGCGGACTTCATAAGAGACGCCCGACGCAATCACCCGATCAAGCGTTTCAAACGCGGGCGTGCCGCTTTTGTCGACGCCTGTCACCGTGCCGTAACCCTCGCATGTGGCTTTGATGTCCAGCCCTACCCAATCCAAATGCGGCAACAGTTGCGCGACGCGACGCGGGTACGCGCCGCCGGTGTGGAGTCCCACTTTAAAACCCAAAGCACGAACGTCGGCAACGGCATCGAATAAGGCGGATTGCGCGGTCGGCTCGCCGCCCGAAAAAACGACGCCGTCCAACAAGCCGCGTCGCGTGACAAGCCATGAGTAAAACGAAGACCACGAATACGGCTCGGAGGCGGGATCGACTTTGGCGGGAATTAAATGCGGATTGTGGCAATACGCGCAACGCCAAGGACAACCTTGGCAAAACACGACCGCTGAGAGATGTCCGGGGTAATCGGTGGCGGTAAAAGGCACAATGCCGCCGATGGTCAATGTTTTGGTTTTTGTGGGTTCGTTCATTTGGGTGACGGTTGATTTTGTTGGCTATTATAGTGCCGCCGCACATCATCGGCTTAACGGACGATACGTGCTTTTTTACCCCGGATGCGCGGTCTTTTTTCCTTTCGTCCAAATTCTATACAATGAACGGCGATCGCAACGCATTTTATCGGAGACCGCACCATGGCATCACACGAATTTGGCGTCATTGAAATTGAACAGGTAAAGCTCGAAACCAAAATCGGCGTTTTGGCGTGGGAGCGCGAGATGAAGCAAACGTTGATCGCGGACGTTCGATTGGGGATTTTGTCGGATCGCGTGTTTGCCTCGGACGATTTGTCCGACGCGATCAATTATGCGCAGGTGGTGGCGTCTTTGCGCGACTTTGCCCAAACGCGCTCGTTTCGACTGTTGGAAACGTTTGCGCATGAAGCGGCAACGATGTTGCACGAACAATTCGGGGCAAAAGACATCGAAATTTACGTCCGCAAGCCGGCGTTGATCGAGGGGGTGGGGTCTCTTGGGGTGAGGGTGAGACGACAATTCGGGGGCGCCCAAAAGTAGGTGTTTACTTTTGGGCGAGGTTCTAATTAAGCGTCCGCGAAGGACGCGTCTATCGGCGGCAATGCCGTGTTCTGGATTTCTTCGACCCAATCGTCCCGCAACGCGCCTTCGCTTTTGATTTTATGCACCATGTGTGCGCAGGCATGACAACACGTTTTCACCAGATCAGGGTCGCGCGTGGAGTAAAGCACCCGCTTGCCGTCCCGACGACGGCAGACCAAGCCCGCCTGATATAAAAGCGACAAATGACGCGATACGTTGGTTTGCGTGGCGCCGGTGGCGTCCATGATGTCTGAGACGGCGCGCTCGGTGTGGCAGGAAAAATGCAAAATTTTGAGGCGGGTAGGGTCAGAGAGGAGCGCGAAATAACGCCCGACCAAGTCAAAAACTCTTGCGAGCTCCGGCGAGTTTGTGTCGGGGCGTTTGTTGGATCCCAACGGAATCTGCATTGGGCAAGCCGCAACATCGGCTTGGTTGATGGCAACGCCTATGTTTAAATCGTGCATGGTGGTATTCCCTTTAAAGGGCGGTTCATTATACCTGCGGGAAAGTTAAGGGGCAACGCAGAACGGTTATTCATAAAGCATCAATCTCCGGGTTGATAAAAAAAAATTATCGCTGTCCCAAAATCATACAATTTGCCAAGTTGTCGGTTGGGATTTAATATCCAATCCCAAGCAAGCAAAAGTCGTGCTTTTGCTTATTTTCGTAACCTGTATTTTTGCAAAGGATGTTTTTATGAAAACCGTAGGCGACAAATTAGACGCATTTGAAGTGCAAGGTGTCAAACCCGGATTTAATTTTCCGGAAGAAAACGATCAATCGGCGTTTGAACCGATCAACGAAAAATCGTTTCCGGGCAAATGGAAAATCATTTATTTCTACCCGAAAGATTTCACCTTCGTTTGCCCGACGGAAATTGTCGCTTACAACAAATTGGCGAAAGATTTCTCCGACCGCGACGCCGTATTGATGGGCGGCTCGCTCGATAACGAATTTGTCAAACTCGCGTGGCGTCGTGACCACAAAGATTTGAACAAACTCGGTCACTGGCAATTTGCCGACTCCACCGGCGCGTTGATCGACCAATTAGGCATCCGTGACAAAAAAGCCGGCGTTGCGTTGCGCGCGACGTTCATCGTTGACCCGGACAACATCATTCAACACGTGACGGTCAATTCGTTGGATGTCGGTCGCAATGCCGAAGAAGCGCTTCGTCTTTTAGACGCGCTCCAAACCGGCGAACTGTGCGCGTGCAACCGCGCGGTTGGCGGCCCGACGTTGTAACGCCGTTCGCCCAAACGTGACCATTCACGGTTGGGCGGTCAAAGCCGGCAAAAAGCCCTACCGGACATGTTCCGGTGTGGCGTCAAACCCCGACGGTTTTTTGCGAAAAGGGAGGGGGCAAGCCCCTCCCGCAAAGCGGCGCGGCATGATGCGTCCGATTTTTGCGAAAGCCACCCCATAGGATTGATCAATGATGGAATTTTTAACTGTTTTAAAAGATCGCGTTCCCGATTACGCCAAAGACATTCGTTTGAATTTAGACAGCGTGTTGGGTCGTTCCTCG
>JAIRPA010000048.1 GCA_031257235.1 Burkholderiales bacterium
CCGTCATCCCGATTTGGGTCGCGCTCTTAAAGTATTCTAAAATTTTGCGCCAACGGGAATCTTCCCGCGCACTGCCGCGATGACACTCGTCCACAACAATTAAATCAAAAAACTCCGGCTTGAGCTGCCGGAAGGGTTCCTCGTTATCTTCACCGGCAAGCTGTTGATACAAAGACATGTACACCTCAAACGAGCTATCAAGCACTTTCCCGCTGATCTTTGTGATGACCTTGCTAAACGGCTTGAAGTCCTTTTGCATGGTGTAGTCAATCAGAAAATTCCTATCCGCAAGATAAAGAATTTTCTTTTTAACTCCGGCTTTCCACAATCGGTGAATGATCTGAAACGCGGTATAGGTTTTGCCGGTGCCGGTTGCCATCACCAATAAGATTCGATTTTGCCCGCACGCGATCGCCTCTATGGTTTTGTTCACGGCATTTTGTTGATAGTAGCGCGGGGTATTTCCACCTAACGCAAAATGATAAGGCTCAGAGATGATTCTTTCTTGCTCCGGCGTGAACTCCTTGACCTCCTTGAATCTTGCCCACAATTCTTCCGGCGTCGGGAACGCATCAAGCGGGATTTCCCGTTCTTTGCCGGTCATCATGTCGTGTTCTAAAAAAGCGTCCCCGTTCGAGCTGTAAGCAAAAGGAACATCAAGCATTTCGGCGTATTCGATGGCTTGTTGGATGCCACTGCCCACCGAAAAAGTGTTTCTTTTAGCCTCAACAACCGCCAACGGATAATTGGGTTTGTACAACAAAAGGTAATCGGCTTTTTTGGCTTCGGCACGTTGGGCGCTTTTGCCGCGAACAATCACACGTCCGGCGGTGAAACGGTACTCCATCCGTATTAGGTCTTGGAATTTGTCCCATTTCCCCTCGATTGCCGGCGTAATGTACCGATGTTTGATATCCTCTTCACTCAATTCGCTTTTTTTAACCATCATCCGCCACCCACCCCGATTCTCTTTCGGATCAAAAAAGACGTTCGCACAACCCAAAACCGACCCGCGTCGGTGGGTTATGTTGGTCACGCGGCATTGTACTTGAAATGTGGATCACAACCAATTTTTGACGGTGGGATGATGAAACAGGATTGGGTTTCAGGGTTTCGGGGTTTCAGGAATCAGAGGTCAGGGATCAGGGGGCGCCCAAAAGTGCCCTACTTTTGGGCGGATGGAATTACCAAAAAATCGCGGGGGCCCCCCGACGATTTTTTGCGGGAAAGGCGAGAAAACCGGATTGCGGGTCGGAGCCCGCAATGATGCCGCGCGTTGCGCGTCCGCCGCCTTATGGCGGCGTGTGGATTCTGCGATTGCGAGGCTCACGCCTCTTGCGCAGAATGTCGAACGGGACGCCGAGGACGGCGTCCCGAAAAGCGCAAACCCCCGACTGCTTTGCAGTCACCCCCTTTCATAAAGGGGGCTTGGATTCTGCGACTTCGTCCGCATTCGCAGTTTTGCGGGAAAGGCGAAAAAACCGGATTGCGGCTCGGAGCCCGCAATGACGCCGCGCATTGCGCGTCCGCCGCCGTTCCTACAAAAAATCATCAGGGTTTTGGTCTCCACTAACTTTGCTTCGCAAAGTAAGTTCCGCCCCAACCAAAGGTTGTCCTGTGATTTTTTGGTAACTCCAACCGGCAAAAAGTAGGGGTTTACTTTTTGCCGAAACCCTAACCACTAACCACTAACCACTGATTTTTGACCGTTGATTCCCCTCCCAACCGCAAAAGTTTGTAAAAATCTCATGTCACAGAAAAAATCAAAAGGTGTACGATAAAGCCGTTTATCAAATATTCAAACCGCTTATCGAGTGAAGATTTGTAACAAAAATCACGCGGATTATGATTTATAAAAATTCAATCTAATATCGGTGGAGTATAAAAACATCATAACGATATGGAAGTATCATAAACAAATAAAGCAATAAAAATCAAAGGGGCATAGATGAAAAGAAGAACAAAGGGCGGTTGCCCGCGGTTAAACCTTGAGCGCGGAATCGTCCTGATTATTACCTTGCTGGTGTTGGTCGTGTTGACTTTTGCGACTGTCGCCACTTTCCGTCAAATCAATACGCTGAATTATTCCTTAGCCGGGTATTCTTTCCGCGCCACAGGGAATGCCGCCACCATGTTTCCCATCGAAACGATTGTCAGCGAATTAACCCAAAGCCTGAATAATCCCGACGAGGCGGTGCGTTCGGCGTTGGAGCAATCCAATCCCAAGGAAGGGTATTACGCCAAGCAGATCGATTCGAGCAAAGAAAAAGGCGGAATTCCCGAAGTGCTTCATTCCGGTCGAACGGAGGGCGTGCGAACCTTTAAACAGGATTCCGTGGGGAATGTGGCTTACGCCGTGGTGGAGCGTTTGTGCAGTGACGATGGCGCGCCGACCTTGGCAACCTGTGTGGGGGCGGAGGCTTCGGGCAGCGGGAACGGATCGGCGTCGGGGTCAACAAAACAAGGCTCTTCGACCACCAATCAGTTTGAAAAAGGAAGATCGCCGCCTTCGGGGAGCGCGACCACCAACAATGTCCAAGTGGCGTATCGAATTTCCGTCCGCGTTCAAGGTCCCCGAACCTCGGTGTCCTATGCGCAGGCAATTGTTGTTATTTAATAAAATCATCAAGCATCAAATATAAAACATCATCAAGAAGAAGTTATAAAGGGGGAGTAAGTCGTGGGAACATTCACAAATTTTCGTGCATTGCGGTTAGTGTTATCGTTGGTCTTTGGGATGGCGTCAGGCGTGGCTTTGGCTCAATCCACCACCACCACAGAGTTGGCCAATGCGCCATTATCGTTTGGAAGCAAAGCGCCGCCGACGGTGGCTTTTGTGGTGGATGATTCCACCTCGATGAGAATCACCACCATGCCGGAGTATGTCACCACCGGCAGTTCGGGAAGACAAGATTCGCCGTCGGATTATGCGTGTACCGGCGCGCCCAAAAACACTTCAACTTATGGTCCCAAAGGATGCGTGATTCCCCCCATCTCAAACTTAACCACCGAATATTTCAAACACAGTGATAAGTCTTTGGATCAACGCACTTCCGAGTTTTTCATGCACGGGCAGCCGCCGCTTTTAGCTTCCGCGTACAACAAACTCGCTTACGATCCTTTGATCACTTACTATGCGCCGGCGGGGTATCCCGATCAAACGGATTTTAGCAACGTGATGTGGCGAGGCAACGGGATTGCCGATGATGCGACGGGTGCATGGCGTCCCCCGTTCATCAATCTTAAAACCTACACCTACAATTACGACACCAAATATCCTGATCACGCCAAGTTTCAAGAAGTGATTGATCGGTTTTTGGGCGGCACGCAACAGCCCGAAGAATACTTCGACAAAAACTTAAAACAGGTGCCGGCTCACTTTTATCGGACAGCGGTTCGGTGGTGTCAATATCGCACCGATAAATACAGTGCTTGTCAGGAAGATCGGGACAGCACGCACACGTACCCTTATTTTTATTCGCACTTGGGAGACTGTAACGGTAACACCGACAATACTCAAACACGTCCCTTTGAAATGGTCGTTTTATATTATGAAGACGGTTCAGACAGATGGGCGCCCAAAGAACACGTGTATCAATACTGTGATCGCAAAACCAAAACGATCAAAGAAGTCAAACGCACGCGGCAGCAAGAGTTAGTCAATTACGCGAACTGGGCGGCGTATTATCGAAACCGCGGGGCTGCCGTCAGAGCGGCGACTTCGGTGGCGTTGGATAAAGTTTGCGATTCCTCTGATCCGCAATCGGATTGTTATGGGTTGCCGACCATGCGTATCTTTTTGGATACGGTTCATCATCTTGCCATGCCGACCAGCAACAACGTCAGCGTGCTCCAAGGGGTGAATAATCCCGAAGAGTTTAAAGGACAATACAAAAAGAATTTCCTTAATGCGTTGTCTAAGGTTGAGCTTGCAACCTACACCGGCGGAACTCCTCTGATTCAGTCTGCGCGCGAGATCGGGAAACGCTTTCAAAAAGACAAAAATATTTTCAAATACTCGTGCCAAAGAAACTATCACATCACTTATTCTGACGGCGAGGCAACGGATTCGCCCTGGACACCCGATAAGTACGACGACAGCGTGGTCGGGTCATTACCGGAGGCGGTGACGGTGTATGGCACCCGAGTCTTTGCCGGCGGCAAGTGGCCTAAACCTATCCGGGGAACGGTGCTCGGCGGAGAAACGCTTGCCGACGTGGCGCTTAGATATTGGCAGACCGATTTACTGGGCAACAGTGCCGGTAAAGTGTCGCCCATTGAAGGCGACCCTGCAACATGGGTGCACTTAAACTACATCGCTTTAGGGTTTGGCACCACCGGCGCCTTGCCGGATAAAGACCAGAAAAAAACGTTGCAAGAGATCATGTCAGGGAAACGTAACTGGCCGAGCTTCACGTTTGATTTTGGTTCATCGGTGAATCCCGCGACGCAAGAAAAAGATCGTCCTGCCAGAGTGGACGATATGTGGCACGCAACCGTCAACGGCTTTGGTCGCTATGTCTCTGCGCAATCGCCGGATGAATTCAGATTGGGCTTAGAGGGTATTTTGGAGGAAATCACTTCCGTAGGGAAAGGGAATGCCTCTTTGACGTATTCCCGCAACAACTTAGTCTTAAAAGATCAATTTGTTTATATTCCTTCGTTCACCGGCGATTGGACGGGAAATGTGGAACGCTACGGGGTTGACCAAGTCGGCAATATTTTTGATCTCAATGAGTCCGGCGGAAAATTATTGCCGGGGGAAACGCCTCAAAAAACGGCTCAAGATAAATTGAACGCGGTGCAGTGGGACAAGCGGGCAATCTTCACCGCGGATGAGAACGGCAAAACCTTTGAGTTTGAATGGAAGAACTTAACGCAAGCTCAGAAAAATGCGTTGGGCAGTGAGAGCATGGTCAATTATCTGCGGGGCGATCAGACCAAAGAGGGCAGTGGAACCGGGGAGTATCGTGAACGTTCGGGGCTTTTAGGCGATATCGTCAATGCTTCGCCCAAAGTGGTTTCAGAGCCTTTCTGTGACGAATATGAAATGCCCGATGGAAAAGGTAAAACCAAAAAGGTTTTATATTGTTCGCCCGATGAAAAAGATAATCCGGGTTATGAGAGCTTTTATAAAAGTCAGCAAAACCGCACGTCGATGGTTTATGTCGCGGCAAACGACGGAATGCTTCATGCCTTTGATCAGGATTTGAATGAGAAATGGGCTTATATTCCTTCCGTGTTGTTGCGCGCCAAAGATAAGCGCGGGTTGGCCAATTTGGCGGCGCAAAAGAAAACGATGACCGACGCTTTCCAACATTACTATTATGTGGATGCCACGCCGCGCACGTGGGATGTTCGTTTTGACAACGGAACATGGCACTCGGTGTTGATCGGTGGCTTGGGCAAAGGCGGTACCATGTATTACGCGCTGGATGTGACCGACGGCGCAAAAGGCGCGCCTTTGGGCAAACTCATGTGGGAATTTAACAACGGGTCTGCCAATAATAGTCACGATATGGGGTATAGCTACGGTCAGCCGATCATCGCCATGACCAACGCGAGCGGCAGCGATTGGACGTATGAGGAAACCATCACGCAGTCTGACGGCAGTTCCGCCAAAATCACCCGTCAAAGATGGATGGCAATATTGTCCTCCGGGTACAACAACGGGAACGGCAAAGATTCCGCCTCCAAAGATATTGGCGTCACTGCGGGGGACGGAAAAGGGCGTCTTTACTTTGTCGATATTCAAACCGGCAAGTTGCTCAAATCGTTGGCAACACCCGAAGGAACGCCGACCTCTCCGATTGAATTGGTGCATATCGACGGTTATGTGGAAAACGAAGGTTATCAAGTGACGACCGCTATTTATGGCGCGGACAGTCAAGGCAACCTGTGGCGTTTTAACATCAAAGACCCGAATCCCAACCTATGGACCGTGACCAAATTGGGTTTGTTGAAAGACAAAAACAAGAAAGCGCAATACGTCACGACCACGCCGATGATCTTTATTGCGAACGATAAACGTTATGTGGCGATCGGCACAGGCGGTTATCGCAACAATAAAGAACTGCGTGATTCTTCCATGCTCAACACGTTTTACGTGTTCCAAGACGGCACCCGAGAGGATGTGGGGACAGACACCTTGGTGACACGTCAAGACATGGAGGCAGTGGATTACAGCACGCCGGATGCGAAGATCACCGGAAACGGCAAAGGCTGGTACATGGATGTTCCCGCGCCTTATCATTTCAATGTGTTGTCCACCGCGTACCGGTCAGTCGTTGTGTTTGCGGCGAACAAGAGCAACTTGACGATGAATCCGACCGATCAGGAATTGTGTATGGGGGGAATGAATCAGGAAAGTATGGTTTTTGCCCGCGACGTAGCCACCGGCAATTCTAAATTCTTATCGGGCGGAAGCGTGGTGCCGTTTGTTGAGCCGGGCAATGCGATTCTTTCTTTAGATTTATTATTGGGAGGCAGAAAGCGCGACGCCAACGGCAATTACATCAATTCGATTTCCGTGATGGGTAATGGTGTCAAACTCGGTGAGCTTGAAGTCGGTATGGATTCGTCGGGCAACGGCTCCGGCGGCGGCATTCCGGCGCGCGTGAATATTCGTTACATTACGGACTTTCAGACGCCGTAATTAAGCGATGGGGAAGAGGCAAACCTTAATATGAAGTTTGCCTCTTCCGTTCATCACAGAGTTTTTCCGTTGGTCGGTATTTGTTTTAAAATGACATATATTTTGGATATAATTCGCAACGTTAAAAATTTAACGGGTTTTATACCCAAAAAATAACTGCCGAAAGGTGAGGCAAAGTCAAGAGTTCAATCTCAATACTTTGAGCCGGACGGTCTTTGAGAATAACAACAAAGCAACGCAATTACCCCAAATTTAAAAACGATCGGGGTAATCACAAAGGGGGAATCATGCGCCAACATTTGGGGTATCAGTCTATCAAACAGCCACGTCGCCATACGCAGCGCGGCGTGATGTTGCTTGAGGTTTTAATCTCGGTCTTGTTGTTTGCCTTAGGCTTAATTGCCTTGATCGGCGTTCAGGCAAAATCCGCCACGTTGACCGGTGACGCTCAATACAGAATTGAAGCCGTTCGCTACGCCAATGCGTATGTTGCCAAAATGTGGACTTATCAGGGCGGCACTTACGATGCTTTTGAAACCGCTTTCAAAGAAGACGGCTCGGAATATAAAAAGTTTAAAGATAGCATCATGCTTCAAGGCAGCGGTATTCCAAATGCCCAACCTCCCGCGGTACAAATCACGGCTTCATCGTCTAGCGTGACGCTGGCGGACGGCAGAACCGCCGTCCTTCCGCAGGCGAATGTCACCATTACCATTACGTGGGTTGATAAAGATAATCATACCCATAATTATTTGCACGAGACTTCAATAGGTTTTAAACCGGTTGTCAGTTAATAATAAAAATACAAGAAACGGAGTAAACCATGACTTCAACTTTTAAAAAGTCACTTCCCCGAAGCGCCGGATTTACCATTGTAGAAATACTTGTCGGGCTTTTGATCGGAACTTTACTGATATACACCATGTATTTTGTGTTTGCCCAAAACGAGAAGGCAAGCCGTGTCACCAGCGCGATCAGCGAAACGCAAATGTCCGGAATGCAAACCATGTATTTAATGGAGCAAATTGTCAGCGATGCCGGTTCAGGCTTTATGTATAATTCCGTTCCCAAAGAGCTTTTGAATTGCCCCGATCCTTCGGGAAGCGGCGCGTCGGGCTTAGAAGGTGTCTTTGTGTTGGCGAACGGAAGCGGCGGTGATCTCATCACCAAGCCGTTGCCTGCGGTCATCAATTATCAGGAAGTCAACACGGCTCGCTTGGACGAGCTTTATGTGTTTTCAGGGGCTTCGGCAATCTATAACGACGCGCTTGTCGCCCCGCAGATTCCCGCCAATTTATCGACGAGCGGGTCAAACACATTTAATGTTCCGTTGAATTTTGCCGTCGGGGATGTGTTGGTCGGCATCAATAACGCGAAACAATGCGAGACCTATCGCGTCACGCAAAGCCAACAAAGCACGCCGGGGGGAGCGTTATCGGTGTTGATGTCGGGTAGCAGTAATTTATCCGGCTTGAGCTCGGTGGTTAATTTGGGGCAAGCCTCGCATTTTCGATTTTTTGTCAACGATCGCCATGAGCTTCAAATGGATCAATACGCCTTCACCGGAACGGGGTGGTCGATGTTGGCGTCGATGATTTTGGCGTCAAACATACAAATGTTTTCGGCGCAGTACGGCATTGATTCTTCCACGCCGCCGGACGGGGTGGTGGATTCATGGGTGAATGCCAATGATTCTGACTGGACGATTCCCATGATGCGCGGTGCGAATCTCGAAAAAATCAAACAAATTCGCGCGGTGCGTATCGGCGTCATTGTGGCCACGACCGAGCCCGAAAAAGCCGATCAACCGCAAGCGGCATCCACCTTGACCTTATTTGAATCGGAAGCTCCTTCCGTTTCCTTTACGGCGCCGTCGGTGGATGTGGGCAGTTTAAAATATCGTTATCGCAAATACGAAGCGGTGATTCCGTTAAGAAACGTCTCTTGGGCGAATTAAATCGGCAAAATCCGAACCCGCCCAAAACGTCAACCGGCAAAAAGGTAAGCCCTCTTTATTAAACCCTTGATCCGGCAAAGGGGGCGTCCTCCTTTTTTATATAAAAAGAAACCTTTGCACAACCCCGGGCGTGGAACCCGCTTCGCGTCACAATCATCGGGGTTTTGTGGACGGGTTGAGTTCAATTTGGGTCATCAGGTTGATTGCCTTATTCTTCGACGCTTGATGCCGTCGCCCCCCCCCCCAATATACACACACGCTTTTCGGTTTTTCGGTGACTCATCATGCGAAGTGTTTCTCTAAAACCTATCAAACTTACCGTGTATTTTTCTCAGTCTATTAAATACAAATACAATTTAAATCATGAGATGATTCGCTATGGGAACATCCATTACAACAAATAATATATTGTAATATATATGCGGTATATTTACTTGATTTATTCATTCAAATAGTGGATAATTCACATTCCTTGAAATAAAAACAATTTTAATAACAATAAAAAGGAGTGTTAAGCTCATGTTAAAAGAATTAGAAAAATATGAATTCACCGGACAAACCCATATTCATGAAGGAAGAACATTGCGCCAAATTCGCGCGATCCGCGATTTTGGAAACATCAACATAAGACTTGTTAAAGCCGGAACGATAGGCGGATGGATCGAGAACGAAAATAATTTGTCGCACATCGGTAACTGTTGGGTGAGTGAGAATGCGCGGGTGTTTGACAAGGCGTCAGTGAGACAAGATGCCGGCGTTTACGACAACGCGCAAGTTTATGGAAACGCACAGGTTTTTGGCAATGCTTATATCGCCGAAAATGCCCGTATTTTTGAAAACGCGCAAGTTTTTGGGGAGTCCTATGTGGGCGGTGAGGCGCAAATCAGCGGCAACGCAAGAGTTCTTGATCGAGCGCATGTTTTTGGCGAGGCGGAAGTCTGCGATTTTGGTGAAGTTTCCGAGAATGCTTATGTCGCCAACAGCACGCGGGTGGAGATGAGCGAAAAAGTCAACGAAACCGGTTTGGGCGATCTAAAGTCGGATATTTTTTCCGAAACGACGAACGCGGAAAAAGAAGAGGAATCCGAGTTTCCGTTTGACTTTTTTAAATACGCGCGTTGAGGGGGAATCAGGGGTCAGGAATCAGGGGTAGGGGACGCCGCCCTCGGCGTCCCG
>JAIRPA010000161.1 GCA_031257235.1 Burkholderiales bacterium
CTGATAGTGTTCACGATATTCGGCTACGGCGTCTTTGCCCGGCGAGACCACCAAACTGCCTTGGTTGCCGTCAACAATCACCCATTCGTTTTCACGAACCAGCTGCCGCGCCACGCGCACTCCCACCAACGCGGGAACGCCGATCGAGCGCGCGATGATTGCCGTGTGCGAAGTCACCCCGCCCTGATCGGTCACAATCGCCGCCAATTGTGAACGCTTGCAATGCAGTAAGTCCGTCGGGGATAAATCGTGCGCAAAAAGAACGATTTTGCCGTCTTGCGCGTGATCGAACGCCGTTTCGTTTCGGCGACCCATCAATTGTTTTAATACACGCTCCACCACCTGCATCACATCGTATTTGCGTTCGCGCAGATATTCGTCTTCTATTTGATCAAACTGCGCCACCCACAAACCCATTTGTTGCACCAGCGCCCACTCAACGTTGCACCCGTGTTCGGCAATATACGTTTTTGTGTTTTCTTGAAGCGATGAATCGTTCAATAAAGTTTCTTGGACGCCGATGAACGCCTCGGCGTCGTCAATATAATCTCCCGATAATATTTCCGCGCGCAGTGTTTCCAATTCTTTCCGAACTTCTTTGATGGCCACATCCAACCGCGCAAACTCTGCGGAGAGTTTTCCGTTTTCTATTTGGTATTGTGAAACATCAAACGTGGCGTGTGAGACGACGGCAACTCTGCCCATAGCCACGCCGCCGGATACGCCTGTGCCTTGAAGTATGAAACTGGGGGTCATTGTTCTGCCGCGCGAAAGTCGCTATTTGATAATCGGGCAACCCTTGCGGCAAGAGTGTCGGGGGAGCCAAGCCTTTTCACTCGCCCTCCCCGAAATAATCGTTGATGAGTTCTTCCAAAACATCCACCGCTTCTTTTTCTTGTTTGCCGTTGGCTTCGATGATGACTTTTGACCCGCGCCCTGCCGCCAACATCATCACGCCCATGATACTTTTCGCGTTCACACGACGACCGCCGCGCTCAATGAAGATATCGCACGGAAACCGCGACGCATGTTGCGTGAGCTTTGCGGACGCGCGCGCGTGCAATCCTAATTTATTGACAATTTCGACTTCACGCCGTTCCATAACGATCGTCTCCTTTTTTGATCACGTGTCCGTCCGTAAAAAAGATGCCGTCTTTAGCGCCGGAGAGCGCTTTGGCAATCATCGGATCAAATCCGTCCTCCCTGTGGGTAATGCTGCGCACCAGCATCGGCACGGACGCGCCGCAAATCAGCGCAACATAATTGGGCACCAAAAGACGTGTCGCCACTTGATAGGGCGTGGCACCGCAAATATCGGTAAAAATCAACACCCCGGAGCCGACGTGTAAATCGGCCACCGCGCGCGAGGCGCGGAGGAACACCTCATCAACTTCTTCATTGGGATCCACCGAAAGCGCGACGCAACGGGGAGGACGCTTCCCCAACACGTGGGACACCACGTCTAAAAACGACTCGGCTAAGGGCGCGTGCATCAAAAGCAACACGCCGATCGGTACGGGCGACGAGTTAGCGGTTGGGTTCGTCATGTCAGGGTATCCGGATTGCGCTTACCGTTGGTTTTTTGAACCAAGGTCTCTAAATGTAACAAAAACGTATTCGCCACATTATAGCTTGATTGTTCGGTAATCTCGACAAAGCATGTGGGGCTTGTGACGTTAATTTCGGTCAAGTAGCCTCCAATGACATCCAAACCGACCAAAAAAAGTCCTGCCGCTTTGAGGGTCGCGCTCAAGCCTTCGGCAATCGCCCGCTCGCGCGATGTAATAGGCATAGCCACCCCGCGCCCGCCGGCGGCAAGGTTGCCACGGGTCTCGCCTTCTTTGGGAATCCGCGCCAACGCATAAGGGATGACTTCTCCGTTGATCACCAAGATACGCTTGTCGCCTTCGGTGATTTTGGGAATAAATTGTTGCGCCATCACGGAGGTTTCGCCTTTTTGATTCATCGTTTCCACGATCACATGGCGGTTGACATCATCTTTGCGGACGCGAAATATCGACGCCCCGCCCATCCCGTTGAGCGGTTTTAACACAACGTCTTGAAACTCATCAATGAAAGCGTCAATGGCGGCAGGCTCGCGCGTGACCAAGGTTGGAACGATGAATTCGGGGAAGCGCAAAATCGCGGTTTTTTCGTTGTAATCGCGCAGGCTTTGCGGCTTGTTGACCACGACAACCCCTTTTGTTTCGGCGAGTTCCAAAAGATAGGTAGCGTATAAATATTCCAAATCAAACGGCGGGTCTTTGCGCATCAGAATGGCGTCAAACGCGGTGACGGGCAGGTTTTCTTGGCTTTTGATCGAGTACCACTCGTGCGGGTCGGAAAAAAGGCGCAAGGCATGAACGCTTGCCGTCACCTCGCTTGAGCGCGCGGAGAGGTCGCACGTGTCGCAGGAATAGACGTGATGCCCGCGCGCCTGTGCCTCCCGCATCATCGCCACGCTGGTGTCTTTATAGGCCTTGAGTTTGGGTAACGGATCAACAACAAACAAGATTTTCATGATTTCACCTCACGGGAAAATCATACCAGATCAGATCATAGGATTCGTATCGTGAAGAATTGGGCGTGCAAAAAGTAAAAAACCGAACGATTTTTGGCGGAAACGGCGGCATGGATTAAGCCCCTTGCCCCTCCCTTTTTGGCGCGTGCCGGCTTTTGGCGGAACTCACGGCGCAAAGTAAAGTGCGTGGAGACCCAAACCACCTTGGGCGACACTGTCTTTTCGCCGAAAAAGCCATTGCTAAAGACACCGTCTTTGCTATATTAGACGCCACACCGGTCGGAAAGAGCGCAAAGGCAAGGGAGAAACTATTGAGGTTGCCGCAAAGGCGGGAGATGCGGACGGGAAAGTCGCGGAAGCGGGGTTGCTATGCGACAACACACGATATTGAGAAAGCAGGAGTTGTTCAAAACTTTCAGATTGCTGTTACGGGCGCAACGGTTAAGGTTGTGGTTACCGGATATCCGGTTAATTCGCTACGTAATCCATAATGACTGAGATTGTTATAGAGGGAATTATGAATACTAAATTAACTTTATCTGAATTATATAATATTTTTGAGAACAATCTGCTTTTTATCTTATCTGAAATTGAAGATCAGGATGAAGTTGGAAATACTTTTTCATCGGAGATGCTAAGTTTTTCAGAAGAAAAAGAAAACATCCGAGAATTTATAGAAGACACCGGTGAATACGGGATTGCGTACGAGGCTTTGGTTGCCATTCTTGAGACGCACCCTTTCAGAATTTCGAGTACCGCAGCTATAAAACTCCTTGAGGTTGGTTTGTTAATGAGATATAAAACAGAATCGCCGGAAGATGCTCTATTTGATACCCGTAAAGAGGGGTAGAGTAGCTTTTAGAATCATTAAAATGATTCACCGACAAATATTTAGATGATGGAATTACAAAAGGCGATATTGGCGTAATCCTCGAAGATTATGATGGTCAAAATTTTGAAGTTGAATTTTTTGATAAAAATGGAAAAACAATTA
>JAIRPA010000177.1 GCA_031257235.1 Burkholderiales bacterium
TCAAAGATGGCGAAAATCTATTTCGATCAGGAACAATACGGTCAGGCAATCGTTGCCGCGGATGAAGCGTTACAGCGCAATCCCGACGATTTTCTGGCCAAATCCATTTGGGTGGTCGGCGGTTTGCGCTTGGCGCAAAAAGGGGTGTTTGACATGAAAAACAACACCAAACTTGCCGGCAATGCCGAAAGAGATGCCGTGGCGCTTGCGGAGGCGATGAGAAGCGCTTTGGGGCAGGGTATTTTCCCGTCGGTCGCGCCAAAATCCGGTGCCGTCCAACCGACACCGGCGGTTCGTCCGTCCGGAAGAAGAGATTCCCCGCCTGCCGGAAATCAACCATCGCCGCCTCAACAGCAAAAGCCGTCTACCTCAAGTTCCACGCCGAAACCTTCGACGCAGAACAGTGGCGGCAAAGCAGCGGATAATCCGTTTGGGTTATTAACGCAGTAACTTATATGAAAGATTGAAAGAGTAAATTATGGCTAGAAAAGAAAGTGTTCAGAAGAAGTTGCAAAGAGTGCGTCCTCCTCGCGTTCAGTTGACCTATGATGTTGAAAAGGGCGACGCTATCGAGAAGAAGGAGCTTCCCTTTGTCGTTGGCGTGGTGGGCGACTTTAGCGCGCAATCAAAAGAAGAATTGCCAAAACTCAAAGACCGTAAATTCGTCAATATCGACCGCGATAATTTTGACGACGTGATGAACAGCTTAAAACCGCGCGCCAATTACCGGGTTAAGAATCGTTTAACGCAGGAAGGCGGCACTTTTGCGGTGGACGTGACGTTCAAATTCCATCAATGATTTCCGTCCCGAATCCGTGGTTCAACAGGTCGAGCCTTTGCGGGAGCTTTTGGAAATCCGCACCAAACTTGCGGACTTGCGCAACAAAATGGCGGGCAACGATAAGCTCGAAGACTTATTAGGCGAAATTTTAAGCAACACCGAAAAACTCAAACAAATCGCCGAAGAAGCAGATAAGAAGGAGAAAGACCATGAGTAAAGCGACCGCAAACGCCGCGGCGCCGGCCGCTCAGCAAGCCGACGCAAGTTTATTGGACAGCATCGTAGAACAGAGCCGCGTCGCCCAGTCCAGCGAAGAACACAATCGCGCCAGAGACATCATTTCGCAGTTGGTCAACGAAGTGATGAAAGGCACGGTGGTGGTGTCCGATAATTTATCCGCGATGTTAGACGCGCGTGTTGCGGAGCTTGATCAACTGATTTCCGCACAATTGAGCGAAGTCATGCACGCCAAAGAATTTCAAGAGCTTGAAGCCTCTTGGCGCGGCTTGCATTATCTTTGCCACGAAACCGAAACCAGCCCGATGTTGAAGATCAAAGTTTTCAACGTCACCAAAAAGCAGCTCGTTCGTGATTTCCAATCGGCGATCGAGTTCGATCAAAGCATGATGTTCAAAAAGATTTACGAAGAAGAGTTCGGAACGTTCGGCGGCGCGCCGTTTGGCACGTTGTTGGGCAACTTCGAGCTTTCTCGTGGTCCTGAAGACATGTATTTCATTGAGCAGATGTCGCACGTTGCCGCGGCGTCTCACGCGCCCTTTATTGCGGCGGCGGCGCCCGGCTTGTTGGGGCTTGAGAGCTTTGAAGAATTAGGCAAACCGCGCGATTTAGCCAAAATTTTTGATACTTTGGAATACGCAAAATGGCGTAGCTTCAGAGAATCGGAAGATTCGCGTTATGTCGGCTTGACGATGCCGCGCTTTTTGGGGCGTCAACCGTATGATCCCAAAGAAGGTCAAACCACGGACGGCTTTAATTTCGTGGAAGAGGTCGACGGCACCAATCACGATAAATACTTATGGTGTAACGCGGCGTGGGCATTTGGCGCGCGCGTCACCAACGCGTTTTCGCTTTATGGCTGGTGTGCCGCTATTCGCGGGGTGGAAGGCGGTGGCTTGGTTGAAGGCTTGCCGACCCACACGTTCAAAACCGATGACGGCGATATTGCCTTGAAATGCCCGACCGAAATCGCCATCACCGATCGTCGTGAAAAAGAATTGAGCGACGCCGGTTTGATTCCGTTGGTTCACTGCAAAAACCAAGATTACGCAGCGTTTTTTGGTGCGCAATCCGCACAAAAAGCGAAGAAATACAACACGGATTCTGCCAACGCCAACGCGATTTTGTCGGCACAATTGCAATATATTTATTCCGTGTCGCGCGTGGCTCATTACTTAAAAGCAATGATGAGAGACAAAATCGGTAGTTTTGCTTCGGCGGACAACGTAGAGTCTTTCTTAAATCGTTGGATTTCGCAGTACGTGCTTTTGGACGATAACGCACCTCAAGAGCAAAAAGCGCAATTCCCGTTGCGCGAGGCTTCGGTCAAAGTGTCTGAAGTGCCGGGTCGCCCCGGGGTTTATCGCGCGGTTGCGTTCTTGCGTCCGCACTTCCAGCTGGACGAGCTTTCGATTTCGTTGCGTCTGGTGGCGGAATTGCCGGCAGGGGCAAAAAAAGGCTAATGCTTTATTTTGTTTTAATAGTGAGTAAAACGCGGCATTTGCCGCGTTTTGCTTGTTCGATCATTTGATCATTTTTTTGTCAGGAGTGTTGTATGGCTACCCCTTTGAAGGTATTGATTGAAAAGCTGAACACGTCGTGTCGTAAAGCGACTGAACGAGCGGCGAATATATGTATTGCGCAAGGGCATTACGAAGTCGATATGGAGCATTTATGGCTTGCGTTGTTGGAGCAGCCGACGAACGATTTTTGCGCGGTCTTAAAGAAAGCCAAAATTGATACGGGCGCGTTGCAAAAAGATTTGCAACGTGAACTTTCTACCTTCAAAACGGGAAATCAACGCACACCGGTTTTCTCGTCGCGCCTGCCTAAACTTTTTGAAAACTCATGGTTGATTGCCACACTCGATTCAAGAACGACACGCATTCGTTCGGGGCATCTGTTGCTGGCCGCCTTAACCGAGCCGGAACTGCTTCAAATGACGTTACGCGGGTCGCGTCTTTTTGAAAAAGTGCCGGTCGATGAGTTAAAACATCATTACGACAAAATCACTCAAGGATCACAAGAAGCCGGCGAGAGCCCGGACTTGGCGCAAACCTCTTTGGCAAAAGACGATGCACAACCCAACGCGGCAGGATTGTCCAAAACGCCCGCGCTCGATCAGTTCACGATTGATTTGACGGCGCGCGCGAGAGAAGGGCACATTGATCCGGTGATCGGACGGGATACCGAAATCCGCCAAATGATCGACATCTTAACGCGCCGTCGTCAAAACAATCCGATATTGACCGGTGAAGCCGGGGTGGGTAAAACCGCGGTGGTGGAAGGCTTGGCACTTAAAATTGCCGCCGGCGATGTTCCGCCTTCGTTAAAACCGGTGGTGTTGCGCACGCTTGATTTGGGGCTTTTACAAGCCGGTGCCAGTGTTAAAGGCGAATTTGAAAATCGTCTGAAAAACGTCATTGATGAAGTCAAGAAAAGCCCGGTGCCCATCGTGCTTTTCATTGATGAAGCGCACACCATGATCGGTGCGGGCGGACAGGCAGGGCAGAGTGACGCGGCAAATTTATTAAAGCCTGCTTTAGCGCGGGGGGAATTGCGCACGATAGCGGCGACAACATGGAGCGAATACAAGCAGTATTTTGAAAAAGACGCCGCATTGGCAAGACGTTTCCAAGTCGTCAAAGTGGACGAACCCACCGAAGAGCTGGCGGCAAACATGTTGCGCGCGATGGTGCCGTTGATGGAAAAACACTTCAACGTGCGCATTTTGGACGAGGCGGTACAAGCGGCGTCGCGTTTGTCGCATCGCTACATCAGCGGTCGTCAGTTGCCCGATAAAGCGGTGAGCGTGTTGGATACTTCGTGCGCGCGCGTGTCGCTCGGTCGCACCGCCACGCCGGCGGTCATTGACGATGCTCGTCAAAAGCTGGTGCGTTTGGGCAAAGAGCGCGAAGCGGTGCGTCGTGAAGTGGCCACCGGTAGCGATCAAAAAGAGCGCTTGACCGCGCTGGACGCCGAAATTGCCGCGTTGAAGAACGAACTTGAAGTCAACGAAAAACGCTTCAAAGAAGAAAGCGACTTGGTCGATAAAATCCAAGCCTTGCGCGCGGAATTGGAAGCGGAACAAAACGAAGCCAATCCCGATCAAAAAACGGAAGCTGCCGCCTCAAAACGTCGTGAGGCGGGAGACACCACGCCTGAGCTGAAAGCCAAACAAAAAGCCTTGACGGCATTGCGGGAAGAGTTAGACAAACTCCAAGCCGGTCAGCCGTTAATTCTTCCGCACGTCGACGCGCAGGTCATCGCGGAAGTCATTTCCGGCTGGACGGGGATTCCCTTAGGGCGCATGGTGGACGATGAAATCAATACCGTGTTGCACTTAAAAGATCACTTAAACGAAAGAATCATCGGTCAGGATCATGCCTTAGATGCGATTGCGCAACGTGTGCGGACTTCCCGTGCGGGCTTGGAAGACCCCAACAAACCCAAGGGTGTGTTTCTGTTTGTCGGACCTTCCGGGGTGGGCAAAACCGAAACGGCGTTGGCGTTGGCGGACATTCTTTATGGCGGCGAGCGCAAAATGGTGACGATCAACATGAGCGAATATCAGGAAGCGCACAGCGTGTCGGGCTTGAAAGGTTCGCCTCCGGGGTATGTCGGTTATGGTCAGGGCGGGGTGTTGACGGAAGCGGTACGTCGCCAACCGTACAGTGTCGTCTTGTTGGACGAAGTCGAAAAAGCGCACCCTGACGTGTTGGAATTATTCTTCCAAGTCTTTGATAAGGGGCAGATGGATGATGCCGAAGGGCGTGAAATCGATTTCAGAAACACGCTGATCATTTTGACCTCCAATGTCGGTTCACCGACCATCATGCAGGAATGTTTGTCCAAAGAGAAGAAAGATCGTCCTTTGCCGGATGATCTGATTAAGCTATTAACGCCGCAGCTCTATCAGAAGTTCAAACCCGCGTTTTTGGGCAGATTAAAAACCATTCCGTATTACCCGATCGACGACGAATCCTTAATTCGCATCATCGAGTTAAAGTTAGGCAGAATCGCGGAACGCGTTCATGCGAATCATCAAGCCGTGTTTGAATGGGATCAAAAGCTGATCGACGCCGTGTTTGCGCGTTGTACGGAGGTGGATACCGGTGCGCGCAACGTTGATCATATTTTGAACGGAACGTTGTTGCCTGAAATTGCCGGCGAAGTTTTAGGAAGAATGTCCCAAGATAAGCCGATCACGCGCATTAAAGTGAGCGCGGGCAAAAACGGTAATTTCACGTACAAAGCAAGCTAACCTAAACCCGCTAAAAGCCTACGGGTTTTTGGCGGGTTTTGAATTTTAAAACCGCGCTTTTGTGTTTCGGTTTTAAAATCACGGTGATGTTGTATTTATTTTTGCCGATATAAGGAATTCATCATGCCGAATATTGAACCATTATTACAACCAATCAGTGCCGACCATCCTTCCGGTGAGGATATGAGTTTTTCTGCCGAGTTTGACACCATCAAACAGGCGCGTGTCTCGGACGATCCAAAATTAGAGCAGGGCGATTGGGAGACAGACCTCAAAGAAGCCGATTGGAGTTTGGTCTCTAAAACCGCCGAAAAACTTTTAACCGAAAAAACCAAAGACTTACGTGTGATCGGTTGGCTGATCGAAGGCTGGACGAAAACACAAGGGTTTGCGGGGTTGGCTGCCGGCATGGATGTGTTGAGCGGCATTTGCAAAAACTTTTGGGAAACCTTATATCCACGCGTGGACGGCGAAGAAGAAGAGGGGACGGAACTGCGCGCCGGAAACGTTGCGTGGATTGTCGATAATTTGATCGAATTGGCCAAAGCCGTTCCGTTGACGCGCGTCGAAGGCGGCATGTATGGTTATCTTTTTTGGGAAGCGGCGATGAAACTCGCCAATGATATTAAACGCTCGCCCAACGATGCGGTCACTTTGTCGAAAAACCGGCTCACGCTGGAAGAATTTAACGTGGCTCGCACCAACACGCCGCCGGCTTTTTATAAAGACTTATATCAGCATGTTCTGTTGGTTGAAGAGAGCACCCAAAACCTCGTTGCGGTGTTGAATGAAACGATGGGCAATGCCGCGCCTTCGTTGACCCCTTTTAAACAGCTTTCAAAAAATATCCTTGACCTTGTTCGTCGTTTTGCGCGTGAGGCGGGGGTTTTGATTGAAGATGAACCCGCCGAAGAAACAAGCGGCGACACCGAAAACGCCTCCCACGAAAAACCGGCTTCAATCGGCGGCGCGATTGCGTCGCGCAAACAAGCACTCGATCAATTACGCGCCATCGCGGCTTATTTTCGTGAGACGGAGCCGCACAGTCCGGTGGCTTATCTGGCGGAAAAGGCGGCG
>JAIRPA010000049.1 GCA_031257235.1 Burkholderiales bacterium
TGGATTTCTAAACACACTGCCCGCATTCGGAACGTTTAAAGGTTGCGTTGCCGCGCGTTTGGCCAACAATGTTTTAATCTCTTCCACCGCGTTGACCGTCTCATCGCGCGTAAAAGAAAACCACGCCCCCAAAAATATTTCCGGCAAAACCGTATCGCTTGTGTTTTTTAACGCCACGTGCCGATACCCGATTTCATAGTCGTCTTTTGTTCGCGTTCTTGGAATGCCGTTTCTTTGCAAAACCTCCACTTTTTCCACATGGCTCCATGTGTCTTCACCGTAACATCCGGCGTTCATCGCCAACGCGCCGCCGACGGTGCCCGGAATCCCGGAAAGAAAAGCACTGTCTTTATAAGAAAGGCTTGCCGCAAACCGCGCTAATTTGGGCGTGGCCAACCCGGCCGGCGCGTAGATTTTTTCTTGGTAGTAAATCGGGTCGGCGCGCATGTCGGAAAACAAAATCACCGCGCCGCGAATGCCGCCGTCGCGGATCAAAACATTGCTGCCCAAGCCTAATATCGTCAACGGCACGTCTGCCGGAAGGTCACGCAAAAAGGCAGCCAGATCATCGGGGTTTTCGGGCGTGAAGGCAATGTCTGCCGTGCCGCCGACACGAAACCGCGTATAGCGCGCCAAAGGCACGTTGTACGCAATGCCGTGATTCCGATGATGAAGCGTTGAGGTTTCCGCTTCCCTTTTGACTGCCTGATTCACATTTTCTCCCTTGCTTTAAACCCGACGATCTTCGATCAATTTTGCCGGCAACGCGCCAATGTTGCCCGCGCCCATCGTCAAAAGAATATCGCCGTCTCTTAAAATATTATCGAGCGCGGCTTTCATGTCTTCGACACGCTCCACAAAAATAGGCTCGGTCATTCCCGCCACACGAATCGCGCGCGCCAACGCCCTGCCGTCCGCCGCCACAATCGGCTGTTCGCCCGCCGGATAAACATCGGTTAAAACCAATACATCCGCTTCCGACAACACCGTGACAAAATCTTCAAATAAATCCCGCGTGCGCGTATAACGATGAGGTTGAAACGCCAACACCAATCGTTGATTCGGATACGCGCCTTTCAACGCCGCCATCGTTGCCGCGATTTCGGTCGGATGATGTCCGTAATCGTCAATGATCGAATAATGCCCGCCTTCTTTGAGCGCGACCTTACCGTAATGTTGAAAACGACGATCCACGCCTTTGAACTTCATCAACGCTGTTTGAATGGCTCTATCGGCAACGCCGATCTCGCGCCCGACGGCAATAGCGGCAAGTGCGTTTTTGACCGAGTGTTCTCCGGGAAGTGAAAGCGTGACTTCCAAATCCTGAAACCCTCTTTGACACGCCGTAAAACGCATCATCCCGGAAAGATGCTGTAAGTGAATGGCGCGTAAGTCTGCGTCTTCGGCAAACCCATAGCCGATGACCGAACGCCCGACTTGCGGCAAAATCTCGCGCACATTGGCGTCATCCATACACGCAATCACCGCGCCGTAAAACGGTAGCCGCTGTAAAAAATCAATAAATACTTTTTTCACGCGCGAGAAATCATGCGCGTAAGTATCCATATGATCCGCGTCGATGTTGGTCACGACCGATAAAACCGGCATCAAATGCAAAAACGAGGCGTCGGACTCATCCGCTTCCGCCACAATAAATTCCCCCGTGCCTAAACGCGCGTTGGCGTCCGCCGAAAGCAAACGCCCGCCGATCACGAATGTCGGATCAAACCCGCCTTCTGCCAATATCGACGCCACCAAACTTGTGGTGGTGGTTTTGCCGTGCGTGCCGGCAATGGCAATCCCTTTTTTTAAACGCATCAGCTCAGCCAACATCAACGCTCTGGCGACCACGGGAATCCCGGCGGCGCGCGCCGCGACCACTTCGGGATTGTCCGACGCAATCGCCGTAGAAATCACCACCGCGTCCGCATGAGCAATATGATCGGCTTCGTGCGTCAAAAAGACTTGCACGCCCAAACCGCGCAACCGTTGAGTGGCCGCGTTTTCATGCGCGTCGGAGCCGGTGACTTTATAACCGAGATTCACCAAAACCTCGGCAATCCCGCTCATGCCGGCGCCGCCGATCCCGACAAAATGAAGTTGTTTGACTTTATGCCGCATCACGCCCTCCTTGTCTTTCGTGATACTGCAAGCCAAGATCAATACAAACGGCTGCGATTTTATTTTGCGCGTCGGCACTTCGACATTGATAAGCCGCGTTGGCCATCCCCCGCAATTGTTCACGAGAAATGTTTTTGATGAAGTCGGCCAAAACTTCCGGCGTGAATTCATTCTGCGGTATTTTTTGGGCGGCGCCCACGTGTACCAAACCGTCGGCGTTCGCGCTTTGTTCATCGGCAATCGCGCCGGCAAAAGGCACAATGACCGATGCCGCGCCCACCGCCGTTAATTCCGAGACCGTCATCGACCCGCCGCGGCACACGACAACATCCGCGCGCGCATACGCCTCGCCCATGTCTTCAATAAAGGGCACACAGGTCGCCTTGACTTTGGCTTCCTGATACTGCGCTTTTAACGCCTCTAAATGTCGATGCCCCGATTGATGCGTCACCGTCGGACGAACCTCTTCCGGCAATAAAGCCAAAGCCCGCGGCACGGTTTCGTTAATCACACGCGCGCCTAAACTCCCGCCGACGACTAATAAATGAAGAACGCCGGTGCGATTTTTAAATCGGTCGTCGGGTTTTTTCTGCGACAACATTTGATCGCGCACGGGATTGCCCGAATACGTCACGCGCGGATTGTTGCCTTCATCCAACACGCCTTTGAACCCGACCATGACGTGCGCCGCTTTTTTGGCCAAAACTTTATTGGCCAAACCGACGACCGCGTTGGATTCGTGAATCACGACCGGCACGCGTTTGAAGAGTGCCGCCAACACACCCGGAAACGATGCGAACCCGCCAAACCCGATCACCACATCCGGACGGCGTCTTTTGATGATGCTCATACTTTTAAGAACAGCCGCAGTGAGCGCGAAAGGCGCTTTTAACGTGGTGCGCCACCCTTTGCCGCGCACCCCGCGAAACGATAAGGCTTCAAACGCAATCTTGGCTTCGGGGACGAGTTTTGATTCCAACCCGCTTTCGGTGCCCACCCAAAAGACACGATGCCCCAAGTCTTCAATCGCACGCGCCACGGCAATCCCCGGAAAGATATGTCCGCCCGTGCCGCCGGTCGTCACCATGACATTGATCGTCGGTATTGTGTTCATATGGCGTGCCCCATCAATAGTCTTTTGTTTTCATAATCCACGCGCAACAAAACGGCAATCATCAGGCAATCCAACACCAAGCCGCTGCCGCCATACGATAAAAACGGTAACGTGATGCCTTTGGGCGGAAGAATGGTCATGTTGCTGCCCATATTGATGAAGGCTTGCAACCCCAACCATATCCCGATCCCGTAGGCGGTCAATGCCGCGAATGCCTGACCTAAGCGCGTTGCCTCCGTCCCGATTTTCCACGCGCGACGCAAAAGCCATAAAAACAATAAAATCACCGCCAAGACGCCGATGAATCCTAATTCTTCACCGATCACCGCCAATATAAAATCCGTGTGCGCTTCGGGTAAATACAATAATTTGGTCACGCCGTCTCCCAAACCGACCCCTGAAAACCCGCCGCGCCCGAACGCCATTTCCGATTGCGTTAATTGATACCCTTTCCCGAAAGGCTCCTGCCACGGATTTAAAAAGATAAAACGATCCAAGCGATACGGCGCAGACCGCAATACCGCATACAGCGCAAGCGGCAACATCACGATTAAACTTAATATAATTCGCCAATCCAAGCCGCCTAAAAACAAAATACCAAACCCAATCACCGCGATCACAAAAAACGATCCAAAATCCGGCTCAATCAAAAGCAATAATCCGATCACCAACATCACGGCAAACAACGGCAAAAACCCGCGCACAATGGTGGCTTTCATCGGTCGATCCGCCGGTAAGTATTCTGCCTTTCGCACCACATAACCCGCGGCAAATAAAACAACGGATAATTTCATCAATTCGGAGGGCTGCATCGTGAAAAAGCCCAACGATAACCAGCGTTTGGCGCCGTTGACCTCTCTGCCCAACACCAACACCGCCACCAACAAGATCAAACACACGATAAAAATCGCCGGCGCTTGTTGCTTTAAGCGTTTGATGGAAACGCGCGAGATCATTCCCCCCAATAAAAGACCCATCCCGATAGCCACCCCATGGCGGACAAAATAATAATACGGGGAATGATCGGCGGTTCTTGCTTCAGCCACCGCAAGCGATGACGAATAAACCATCACCAAACCGAACGCCAACAATATCAAGACAACCATTAAAAGCGCATGATCGAAACTCGGCACGCCGCGCACGGGCTTATCCGCCATCCAAGACGAGGGCGCGCCGCGAAGTCTATGGATTGCCGTCGCTACGTTTCTCATGATGGATCCGCCTTGGCTAAAAGCGCGAATTGTTTGCCGCGTTCGGTATAGTCTTTAAACTGATCCCAGCTGGCGCACGCCGGCGACAATAAAACGCAATCGCCTTTCACGGCTAAGGTGCGCGCGCGCTTCATGGCGTTTTCCAAAGTTTCACAAAGCTCATAACGCACGGACTTTTCGGCATCAAGCGCGCCGGCAATCAATGCCGCGTCTCGACCGATCAACAACACCGCGCGACAATGTTTCGCCGCCGTTTCCGCCAACGGCGCAAAGTCTTGTTTTTTCCCGTCACCGCCTAAGATCAATACGATAGGCTCCGTCAAACCCGATACCGCCGCCTGTGTGGCCACCACCGTCGTCGCTTTAGAATCATTGATATAGCGAATACCGTTGAACGTGCCTACGGTTTCCATGCGATGCGGCAAGCCCTGAAACGCGCAGAGTGCGTCAATCACGCTTTGAGGGAAGCCCTGCTCCTCAAAGTTGTCAATCACGGCAGAGGTCAACGCCAACGCCGCTAACGCATTGGCGGCATTGTGTTTGCCGTTCAAAGAAAGGCGGTCGGCAGAAACAAGGGGCGCGCCCTCGTGCTTTAAGGATAATTGGTTGCCGTCTTGACCTAATGTCCATTTGGACAACGCCGACACTTGCGCGATCATGCCCTCTTCTTCACCAAAATAATAAGCCGGCACATCGGGCAGACGCATGGCGCGACAGGCGGCATCATCGGCATTTAAAACCTGTAATGCCGCATGTTCAAAAATACGTGCTTTGGCATGAGCGTATTCGACCACCGAAGGATAACGATCCAAATGATTGCCGGACACGTTCAATACGGCAGCCGCCGTCACCTTCAACGAGCCGGTGGTTTCCAATTGAAAGCTCGATAACTCCAATACAAACACGTCGGGAAAGGGCTGCCCCGTTTCTAAGGTTTCCAAAACATCCAGCACCGGTTCGCCGATGTTGCCCGCCGCAATGGCTTTAAAGCCCGCCGCTTCGCACAACGCGCGCGTCAATGAAGTGGTGGTGGTTTTCCCGTTCGTGCCGGTGATGGCCAATACTTTTTGATCTTCGGGCAACGCGCGCGCGAAAAGCTCGATGTCTCCGACCAAATCCACGCCCCGCTTCACCGCTTCTTGAATCAACGGTTGATCTTTGGGCACGCCGGGCGAAACGGCAATCATGGAGACCGTATCGAACAAGGGCAAAATCAACGCGCCGCAATGAAGTCTGACCTGCGGAAAGTTTTGCGCCAAAAGGTCACGATACGGCGGATCGTCGCGCGTGTCGGCCACCGTGACGATGGCGCCGTGACGAACCAAATAACGCGCAAGCGAATATCCGGTTTTACCCAAACCCAAAACCAATACGTGTTGTCCTTTAACGTTTAACATCATCATCACCGAAGTTTTAAGGTTGAAAGCCCGACCAATACCAATAAGATCGTAATGATCCAAAACCGCACAACCACTTGATTCTCTTTCCAGCCTTTTAATTCAAAATGGTGATGAATCGGCGCCATTTTAAAGATACGTTTTCCGGTCAATTTGAACGACGCCACCTGCATCATGACCGACAAGGTTTCGACCACAAAAATGCCGCCCATCACAAAAAAGACTATTTCCTGACGCACGGCCACCGCCAACGCGCCTAACGTCGCCCCCAAAGACAACGCGCCGACATCGCCCATGAAGACATCGGCAGGATACGCGTTGAACCATAAAAAGCCTAAGCCCGCGCCCGCGATGGCCGCGCAGATCACGGTGAGCTCTCCTGTGCCCGGAATATAAGGAAACTGTAAATACTTCGCAAAAACCGCGTGACCGGTCACGTAGGCAAAAATACCTAATGCCGCGGCAACCATCACGGTGGGCATGATCGCCAAGCCGTCTAAGCCGTCCGTTAAATTCACGGCGTTACTGCCGCCGACGATCACAAAGTACGTCAACACGACAAAACCGATGATCCCCAACGGATACGACACGGTTTTGAAAAACGGCACGATTAAATCGGTGCGTTCCGACAACGACCAATCTACACTGCCCGTGAAAAACTGCACCAACAATTTATCAAACGTGATGTCGGGCGAGGACATGGCAAGCGCAAGGTATAAAGCGGCAATCACCGCAAACGCCGATTGCCAAAAAAGTTTGGCGCGCGCCGATAAGCCTTTAGGATTGCGATAGACCACTTTTCGATAATCGTCCACCCAGCCAATCGCGCCAAAACCGACCATCACCAATAACACCAACCAAATAAAACGATTATTAAGATTGCACCACAGCAACGCGGTAATCAATATCGAGACCAAGATCAACGCGCCGCCCATCGTCGGCGTTCCCGATTTCACCAAATGCGTTTGAGGACCGTCGTCCCGCACCGATTGACCGATCTTCATTTTCGTCAGCCACGCAATCATTTTGGGACCAATCAAAAACGAGATGAGCAAGGCAGTCATCATCGCCAGCACGGCGCGCAAGGTGATGTAATCAAACACCGCAAACGCGCGTATGTTTTGTGATAATAAATTTGACAACCAAAGTAACATGGTGCTTATCCTTTTTATCCTTTTAAACCGTTGGGGGTTCGGCGGGCGTTGATCAGGCGCAACCACGCCACCACCCGCTCCATTTTCATAAACCGCGAACCCTTCACCAATATTGTGTGAGGGCAAGACGCATGAAGTGCCTCCGTTAAAGCGTCGTTTAACGCTTCAACGGTATCAAAATGTCGGGCATGGTTGCCAAACGCCGCCACACTTGCCGCCGACAAGGCACCAACCGCAAAAAGCCGGGTCACCCCCGCTTTTCGGGCGGCAATGCCGACTTCGTGATGAAAGTTCTCGCCTTCCTCTCCGACCTCGCCCATGTCGCCCAAGATCAACCATTTTTGCGATGAAGGGTCGGCACACAAGACTTTAATAGCCGCCAACACGGAGTCAGGATTGGCGTTATAAGTATCGTCAATCAAATTCACGGATAACGCCGGCAAAAAGCTCGTGGATAACCTTCCCGTCACCGGCTCAAACGACGATAACGCTAGGACGGCTTTGTCCAACGGCACTCCCAACACGATGGCCGCCGCCGTCGCCGCCTGCGCGTTTTCTATCATCGCGTCGCCCAAAACCCGAAGGTGCGCCACCCCTTCCTGCACCGTCGATTCGTTTTGATACCTCACTTTTAATGACGCGCGCGGGGGATGACGATCAAGCCTCATCTCGGCAACGCCGGAAATCGTTGTCGATAACGATGGTTGTAATCGCGCGTCCGCGTTAAAGGCCCATACCCGTGCGTTCAACGATTCCGCTTTTTGACGCCACCTCTCAAAATAGTGATCTTGCCCGTTTAAAATGGCAGCGCTGCCTTTTTGAAGCACAGAGAGCGCGTCACCATGTTCCAACGCCACGGTTTCCACGTCTTTCATAAACTCCTGATGTTCGCGTTGTGCGTTGTTGATCAACACGGCATCAGGGAGTGCTATGGACGAAAGCGTTGCCGTTTCTCCGCGATGATTCATTCCCAACTCGATCACCGCCACTTTATGTTCTTTGCGCAACGTCAATAGCGTCAACGGTAAACCAATCGCGTTATTTAAGTTACCGGAAGTCGCGCAGACCTGATGATGCCCGTAATACTCCCGCGCAATGTGTGCGATCATTTCTTTGACCGTTGTTTTGCCGTTACTGCCCGTCACGACCAATAAACGCGCATTCATGGTTTGCCGCCAAGCGCGCGCCATGTCCGCCAAGGCAAGCGAGGTATCGTCCACCGCAATCACGGGCTTGCCAAGATAACGATCCCGATGTTGACGACTCACGATGGCCGCCGCGCCGCTTTGGATCACCGCGTCCACAAAATCATGTCCGTCAAAACGATCCCCCTTCAACGCCACAAATAAATCTCCGGCAATCACGTGGCGCGAGTCACTGAGCACTCGATGAATCGTGCGGTCTTCGCCCAAACATTCCCCGCCGACCGTCGTGGCAATCTCCGACAAACGCCAACCCATTGCATGTGCCGCGTCCCATTGTTGCAGGGCTTTTTCGGCAACCGCCTGATCGGAAAACATCAGGCGTTGACCTTTCATTTCTTGATAAGACTCATGCCCTTTGCCGGCAATTAAAACGGTATCGTTCAATGACGCTTTGTGAATCGCTTCTTCGATGGCGCGCGCGCGATCCGGCTGTACCGACATCGATTCCTCGCGCGCGACAAACGGCACGCCTTTGATGATGTCGTTGATGATGGTGTTAGGGTCTTCGCTGCGCGGGTTGTCGTTGGTCAACCAAAAATGATCAAAGACTTGTGAGGCGATATTGCCCATCATCGGGCGCTTCCCGGCATCTCGGTCTCCGCCGCAACCCATGACACCGAACAATCGTTCGCCGCGTTTTAGCCCCGCCCGCAACGATAACGCCGCATTGTTTAAAGCGTCCGGCGTGTGCGCGTAATCCACCACCACTTTGGGCGTGCGCGACGAACCTAATTTTTCTAACCTGCCTTTGGGCGGCAAAAGCGTGGACATCACACGCGCGGCATCGGCAAGTGCCACACCCCGCGCCAACAAAACCCCTAAAACCCCCAATAGATTTTCTACATTAAACGCGCCGATCAACGATGTTTTAATCGTGGCGCGTCCGTAGGCGGACGCATCAACCTCAAACGTCAACCCTGTGGCAAGCCCTTCAATAGAAAGCGCTTTTAAGGTGGCGTGATCGCCCTCCGGTTTGGCGGTATACGTGATCACTTTCGCGCCGGCGCGTTGGGCAAGCTCGGCAAATGAACGACCGTAATCATCGTCAAGATTAATCACCGCACAATGCAACCCCGGCGAGGCAAACAACAAGGCTTTGGCGCGCGCGTAGTCCTCCATTGTCTTGTGATAATCCAAATGATCGCGCGAAATATTAGTAAAGAGCGCCGTATCAAAAGCCACGCCCGCCACACGATGTTGATGAAGACCGATCGAAGAAACTTCCATCGCCACCGCGCGCGCGCCCTCGTCTCGAAAACGCGCCAGCGCTTCACACACCCGTGCCGCGTCAGGGGTGGTATTGAGCGATTCGCTCATCGCGTCGGCAAAGCCCATGCCTAAGGTGCCGATCACCGCGGTTTTTTGATCCAACGCCGTCAAAGCCTGCATGATCCATTGTGTGCATGAGGTTTTACCGTTCGTGCCGGTCACGCCGATCACCGCCACCTCACGTGACGGATGACCGTAAACCGCATCGGCGAATAAACCCAAGACTTCCGACAGGTTCGGCACGACAAAATCTTTTGTTTCGGATAGAGCTTCTTCACCGGCAATCGGTTCGCGGACAATGCCTGCCGCACCTTTTTGTCGTGCCTCTTGGCAAAACGCGCGACCGTCCACGTGCGCGCCTGCCATCGCCGCAAAGATAAACCCTTTTTGAACGCGACGACTGTCTGCCACCATTCCCACCACAGGGACGGCGCGTGTGTTCAACCACGCGGTGAATTTTTCCAAGAGAGGATTGCGGTCGGTCATCATTAAATGGTCTCCGCAAAATCATCGTCAACAGCGGGCGGCAACGCAAAATTCGCTTCCGCGCGATCCGGCGGCACATTCATTAAAAACAAAGACTTCTCGACTACTTCCGCAAAAACAGGCGCCGCGACTTGTCCGCCCATGTGTAAATTCATCGGCTCATCAATCATCACCGCCACAATCACGCGCGGCGATTCCGCCGGCGCAAACCCGACGAACGAGCCGACAAATTTTGTCTCCGAATACTTACCGTTCTCAACTTTATTGGCTGTGCCGGTCTTGCCCGCCACGCGATAACTCGGCGTTTGCGCGCGGGTGCCGGTGCCGCCGCGCTCGGTGGTGCGTTCCAAAATGTGCCGCATCTTTGCTGCCGTCTCACCGCGAATCACCGGCTTGCCGTACACGGGCTCGCTGACTTTGTACAACGATACCGGTTTTAATTCCCCATCTGTAAAAATGGTGTAGGCGCGCGCCAACTGCAATAAATTCACCGTCACGCCATGTCCGTAGGAGATGGTGGCTTGTTGGGTTTTGTCCCAACGTTTGGCGGGCATTAAGCGTCCGGGCGTTTCTCCGGGAAAACCGGTGCCGGTCGGCACGCCAAAGCCGGCATCGGTCAAGCCTTGCCACATTTGTTGCGGGGTCATCGTGAAGGCTATTTTCGCGCACCCGATGTTGGACGACTGCCGAACCACGTCTTCTACGGAAATCGCGCCGGTGCTTCTATGCGCATCATGTATCTTATATTTACCAATCACCAATTCGCCGTTATCGCGCGATACCATCGTTTGCGGCGTGACCTTGCCGCTGTCGATCGCAAAGGCAACCGTCAGCGGTTTAAACGTTGACCCCGGCTCGAACTGATCGACAATGGCGCGATTTTTTTTGCCTGCCGATTGTCGTTCATCCAAATGATTGGGATTAAACGAAGGCAGATTCACCATTGCCAAGACCTCGCCGGTACGGGCATCCAACACCACGGCGCCGCCGGCTTTGGCTTTGTGTTTTTCAATCGCTTCTTTCAACGCCGTGTACGCGTATTCTTGAATGCGTGTGTCGATAGAAAGCGTGATGTCCGCGCCTTTTTTGGGTAAGGTCACGGTTTCAATATCTTCAATGGCTTCACGTTTGACGTTGCGCAACACGCGACGCATGCCCGGCGTGCTTTGCAACGCGCTTTGAAGCGCCAACTCGATACCCTCCTGCCCGCTGTCTCCCTCGCCGGTATACCCCACTAAAGGCCCGGTCAAATCGCCGAGCGGGTAATAACGCCAATACCCGTTTTCATCGTCCAAGCCTTTGATTTTGAGTGCCATCGCCTGATCGGCAACATCGGGCGACAACCTTTTGGCAAGGTACACCACGCTTCGTTCGTCGTCGATTTTTTTGCGCAAGGCATCCACCGACATCTTTAATATTTTGGCAAGCGCGACGCGCTTTTCTTCCAGTTTTTTGATGTTCGCTTCCGCACGAACGCGATCCGCTTCGGGCATGGCTTTGGCGGCAGTGGCTAAGGTTTTTAAATGTTTATCGGAAATTTCCAATACATTCGTGCGCACCAACAAGGCTTTGACCGGCAGGGATCGCGCAAGCTCTTTCCCGTTGCGATCCAAAATCACGCCGCGACTGGCCGGGATTTCCATCGACCCGACAAAACGCTCATCGCTTCGGGTTTGCAAAAATGCGACTTTTTCTCCCCATTGTAAATAAAAGGATCGCGCGACCAACACCACAAACGCCGCGCCCAAACACAAAAACACAATCGCGGCGCGACCCGGTTTTAACCGGATTTCGGCGGTTGTGTTTTCATTGAGTTTGGCGGCGGTTCTCATGGTGAATCCATCCGTTATTGCGGCTTAGGGCTTGCCCGATATTCAATCACGCGAATCTGATCGAGTGTCGGCAAGCGCATGTTTAATTTGTCACGCGCGAGTTTGTCGATGCGTTTTCCGGTGGACGCGGTGGATTGTTCCAACAACATTCTTTCGTATTGATCGTTCAATACAATGGCGGTTTGACGCTCGCGTTCAATCGCCGCCGTGGTTTGACGCGCCTGATGACGCGAGGTGACAAGCGACAACGCGCAGATCACCGCAACGCCCAAAAGTAAAATCGCGCGCCCCATCTCCTCCCCCTACCTTAGCTTGACATTCGACGCGCGACCAAACGCCTTATCCTTAAATACCGCGTCACTGCGCGTTGCCGCGCGCAACACGGCACTGCGCGCGCGAGGATTGGCGGCAATTTCATCGTCTCCGGGTTTAACGGCGCGCGATACCCCTGAAAAAACCGCTTTCGGCAACGCGCTTTCTTTGATCGGCAGATGACGAAGGGCGTCGTTGTCGTCAAAAGGTTGGGCGTGTTTGGCGATGAATTGTTTCACCATGCGATCTTCCAACGAATGAAAACTAATGACCGCAAGCCTTCCGCCGGCTTTTAACTTTGAGGCGGCTTTGGGCAAAGCGCAACGCAACTCTTCTAGTTCTTCGTTGACCTTGATGCGCAACGCCTGGAAAGAGCGCGTGGCCGGACTCTGCCGCGGGTCCCCATGAACGCGCTTGCCGACCGTGTCTTCGATGATCTCGACCAGCTGCCGCGTGCGCAACAAGGGGCGTTGCCTGCGAGCATGGATAATTGCCTTTGCAATTTGTGGAGCAAACCGTTCTTCACCATAATCTTTTAATACCTTTTTAATCAATGATTCATCCGCGCTCGCCAAAAAAGACGCCGCGCTTTCGCCTTCGGCAGGATTCATCCGCATGTCCAGCGGCGCGTCAAACCGAAAAGAAAATCCTCGCGCCGCATCATCAATTTGCGGCGACGAAGTTCCGAGATCAAGCAAAATGCCATCCACCTCTTTAATGTCCAAACTCTCTAATATTTCATCCAACCGTGAAAATCGCGCCTGCGTGAAGGCAAACCTGGAATCGGATTGGGTCAATGCTTTTGCCGATGCCGCCGCGTCAGGATCACGATCAATCCCGATCACGCGCCCGCCACTCCCCAGCTGCGACAAAATCGCGCGCGTGTGCCCGCCGCGACCAAACGTCCCGTCCACATAGATGCCGGTCTTGGCAATGGCGAGCGCGCGCAACGTTTCGGTCAACAAGACCGGCACATGAGTATTGCCCGACAACGCCTTTTCCATCACGATACCTCGACCCCATCGCCATTCCACGTTGGTTTACAAAGAGAAGCCTTCTAACGACGGCGGTAACGTGTTCTTTTTGAACTTCGTTTTTGCCGCTTCCATCCGCTCATCCCAAAGGGATTTATCCCACACCTCAAACCGCGTTCCCAAACCGACCAACGCCACCTGCCTGCCCAACTGCGCAATGTCGCGCAACGAAGGCGAAATCAAAATCCGACCGACGCTGTCCGGCTCAACATCTTCCGCATACCCGACCAAACGCCGTTGTAAATCGGAGACCGCGTCGTCAAACGAGGGCAACGCCATCAATTCGTCTTGCTTGGGTTGCCAAATCCATCGCGGATAAATCATCAAAAAACTTCCCTGACCGGCAGTGACCACGAGTTTTTGCTCGTCGCCAAAAAGAGCGTCACGATAACGAACCGGCACCGCCAGCCGCCCTTTGGCGTCCAGCGACAACAACGTCACCCCGCGAAAGCCGGGCTTGGCGGGCGATAAAGTTGCGTGTTCAGGTATGTCGCTCATGGAGTTTTATAAAATATCGGTTAGGAATGTTTTTTTAAGAGGTTTTTTGCGGTGAGGCGGTGGTTTTTGACATCTTTTTACCACCATTCACCACAAAAACCCACACATTCGACACTATAACGAGATTTTGTTTCGACCGCTACCTTTTTGTGTCAACTTATTTTTTTGGCGTTTTTTGACAATCTTTGAAATTCTCTTTTTATTTCAAAGGGTTATGAAACGAACTCAAAGTGCTTTTTTAGAAGAAGTGTGGCAAAACTGTTGAAATTTTTGATGAATATGGCGCGAAAATTTTACTTGCCGTTTGGATTTTGCATCGCGCGGGACGCCTTCTCCCGTTCCGGCGAAATACCGCGCCCACTCGCCGCCGGTTGGCGTCTACCCTTCCCACGCCCATGCGAGTCCGATGAAGACCTTTTGCCACAGTCTTTTGGCTTTGTGATCCCCTCCAAAAACTTGATCTTCGCTCCCTAATCCGCTATTTTGGGGCATCAACGAAAGGATTTTGAATGAAGAATAAGCCGCTTTCGCCAAAGTATGATGTCGTCTTCAAAGCCGTTTTTGGCGATCTTGCCAATGTGTTTATCCTCACGGATTTCTTAAAAGCCGTTCTGGATTTGCCGGAAGACGAGTATCAAGAGATTGCCTTGGTCGATCCTCATCTCTTACGGGAAACCAAAGCCGATAAACTGGGCATCTTGGATTTACGGATCACCACCCAAAGCGGAAGCCAAATCAGCGTTGAGATTCAGGTTTGTCCCCAACCTGCCATTTGGAAGCGGATGCAATATTACAACGCCCGATTATTGACAAG
>JAIRPA010000060.1 GCA_031257235.1 Burkholderiales bacterium
CTTAAAAGAAATCACTTTAAAACCGGCGTTGGCAATGGCCTCTGTGCTGAATCGTTCTGCCTTAACCCGAATCCCTTCAACCTTTACGTTAGGCGAGGCGGTTGGAGCGATCACGGAAGATTTGGTCAGAAAAGCGGGCGGATCAAAAACGCAAATCGAAAAAGCGGTTCAACGACAGTTAAAATCTTTAAGAGCGCGTCGGGTCGATTTAAGCTCGCCGGTGAAACAAGATTTTTTACTGATGATTGACCAAGAGGAGTTTGAAAAACTCGCGAGCAAAATCAACCGAACACAAAACTTTGCCGAGCTTTTAGAAAAACGCGGAAAACTCGGAAGAATGCACCTGCCCTTCGTTAAAGAACAACAAGCGGCAAACTTCGCGGCACTTCATGGCACGGCAAAGCTGGTAACACCGGCGGAGCACCGGGCGGCAACGCTGGAGCGTTGGCGCGTCAGCGTTGACAACATTGCCCCGCCGATGAAGGCGGGAGGCTTGCCCGCGCTTTGCGCGGCGGTTCAAGTGTGGATGGTGACAGATTCTTGGAAAACCTTAAAAACAGTAACACCCGAAACGGCATTGGTGACCTACGGTAGATTTGCCTCAGGCGTAGCAGGGGTACTCGGTTCTGCGGTGGAAGCATACGGAGCGTTTAGAGAGTCAATCCTCTCCGCGAAGTTAAGCCCCAAAGTTGCCATAGACAATGCGGCAATGATTAAAAGAGCAGGTAAAGCTATCGGGGGTTTCGCCGGTGGGGCTACGGCGATTTTTGATTTTATGGAAATGGGGGGGGCTATAAAGGCTGGACAGAATGGTATGGCATCGCTTTACTTTATTTCTGGACTTACTGGTTCGGCATCTTTCTTCATCTTTTTCATAGGATCAAGGGAAGCACTCAAGCAGACTGCGATACGCCTCGGCGCGGGTTTTCTCTTAGGAGGACCGATTGCTTGGGCGCTCTTAATTATTTCGGTGGGAGTTTCTCTTGCCATCATTATCAATAAAGACGACCCATTACAGGAATGGCTGGGCAAAACCCCCTTTGGTAAACGCGACGACGGGTTTAACTCTTTGGAGGATCAGCTCAAGGCAATGACTGAACTCAGTAGTACGACACAATGATTTTTAAAGGAAATCTATGGGCTATGGCAGCATATATGGTTATCAGGTGAACCGCAAACTCACTGAAGAGGAAAAAAAATATCATCTGAACCCGAAAGAAAAAAGCAAATCCCCTCCTATGGGTAGTCTTTCGATCATCAAAATGAACTCGACGTTTCTGGAGTGCGTTGATAGGTTTTTTGACGACAAAGGGTTTTTAACAACTTTAGCAGGAATGATATTAGGTATTTTTGCTGTTGGGGCGATAATGATGATTCTTGCTTTTATCCCCAGCCCTGTAGGTTTTGGGGGAGAGATGCCTATATGGGGATATTTTGTAGGGACGGTTGGTTTAGTTTTCTGTTGGTTTTTTGGTTCATTGCTATTTAAACTACTCAAATGGGAAACAGTGGGATTGACCGCGATGGATAAAACCATCAATAAGAGAGTGAAATTCAGCGCGGGTTTTACACATTATCCGATACGTTTTAACCGTAAAAACCGTAAAGTTTATGTGCACCAATTGAACGGAAAAATCTTCGTCACAAAGTGGGAAGATATTTATTTCACCTTACACAAAGAAGCGCGTGCCGAATGGGTGGTGCGCGGTCTTATTTTGGATGATGACGGCGAAACGGTATTGGATGCCTTTGATTTGCCACATACCGACAATTGGGTGGACGGAAGGGAGCGGCAAACCTTAACCATTTTCTGGGAATTTGTACGTCGTTATATGGAAGGTGACGACAACGACGTTAGAAAACTATTGCCGGAAATTGGGCGCACCATGAACGTCTCCAACAGAAAAGAAACCTTTTGGGAAGGTTATAAAACCATGTTGGATAACGCGACGGCAGGCGGACCCCTTTTATTGATTCTGATAAACATTCCGTTGATGTTTGGTTACAGCATCGGCAGAAAAATAGCGATGATGTGTAACACCATTCCCGACTGGCCGGCAAGAATCGAAGCCGAATGCGCGATCGAACCCAACGACCCGTATTTGGTGGATGAAACCCATCCTCCGCCGGCGTTGTAGGGGACGCCGCCCTCGGCGTCCCAAAAGGTAAATAAACACGGAATCGGAAAAACAGTAAGAGAGGATACCTTCCTCTGCACTTTATTATTAGGAGAAATGTGATGAGTGTTAATGAATTTGAATCTTCCACAAAGATGGTTGAAGCAAACATCATTGAGAAAGGCATGATCAATGAGCAAGACGTAAACGCGCACTTTAAGGAAGTTTCAGCCCCTCAGGAAACCGAAAATGTTCAAGAGGAGATTATGGAGTTTCCGGTTTTTAAAAAATCGTGGACAGCGTATATTGTGCCGGTATTGTTGACGCTTTTTTTCCTTTGGCTTGATGTCTCGACAATTGGTTATTTTTCTACGTTTGCATGTGCGGTTGTGTTCATTCTTATTGCCGCTTATGGGCTGTATAACATTGTGGTTATCTACAGCTTTAGATTCTTTATTGATGGAACCGGTGTGTGGATTTACTCAGGGATTTTACCTTGGGCGCGCGGCACGTTTGGCGTGAAATGGCGCGATGTTGATTCAGCCGTGTACTATCAAAACATGTTCAGCTGGTTGTTTAAATCACATACTGTTCATGTGGGACATCGTTTCAATGATCAAAACGGAATTAACGCAACACATGTTGCCGGCGGTGACGAATTTGTAGAAATGGTCAATAATGCGCATCAGGGAATCATCAACGAAAATCTCGCACAGTAGTCACTAATTATTTTTTAGATTAGAAGGTTTAGCGGTCGATTGTGTAGGACGCCGCCTTTTTGGCAGCGCATGGATTCTGTGACGAATAAAAAAAGCCCCCTTTATGAAAGGGGGTGACTGCGAAGCAGTCGGGGGTTTGCGACGCGCTATGCGCGTCCGCCGCCAAAAGGCGGCGTCATTGCGGGCTCCGACCCGCAATCCGGTTTTATCGCTTTTGTGCGGGACGCCGAGGGCGGCGTCCCCTACCCCATGATCCCTGACTAAAAAAAGCCCCCTTTATGAAAGGGGGTGGCAGGCGAAGCCTGACGGGGGTTTGCGCTTTTCGGGACGCCAAGGGCTACGTCACAAGCGGTCTCGACCCGCAATGACGAGGTGAGAGATTGCGGGTTGTTGTTTGATTCCGCGTTTTGCGATGATTCCTTTCGGGACACCGAGGGCGGCGCCCCCTTGACGCGCTTTGCGCGTCCTTAAAAAACAACCGACGCCACGGTTGACATCCGCCATCCCAACCCATAAAATCTACACATTGTGTGTACAACAATCATACGGGGTGTTCTTATGGCAAACGCAGTCATCAATATCCGCATGGATGAAAACATCAAGCGAGACGCAGAGGCGTTGTTTGGCGAGCTCGGTCTGAATATGTCAACCGCCGTCAATATCTTTATTCGACAAACCATCCGCCAGCGCAAAATACCTTTCGAGATTTCGATAGCACCGGATTCCGGCGACCCTGTCCGTCCGCCCTTTCAATCCGGACACATGAAGGGCAAAGTTCGTATGGGGGACGACTTTAACGCCCCTTTGGATGACTTCAAGGAGTATATGAAGTGAGGTATTTGCTCGACACACACGCGGCAATTTGGGCGCTTGAAGACATCAATAAACTTTCGCGCGCGGCGGCGGCAGTGGTTGAAGATACCGCTTGTTTGCTGTTTATCAGCATTGCCTCTGCTTGGGAAATCGCCATAAAAATAAGCATCGGAAAACTTGATTTTGCGGGAGGGTGCGCAAATTTCATTGCGCAAATGGAACAAAACGGGATCATCGTTTTACCCATCACGGGCAAGCATTTACAAGGCGTTGAAACACTGCCCGCAATTCACCGCGATCCTTTTGATCGTTTGCTTATTGCAACAGCACAATCCGAAAATTTAACAATCATTTCCGCAGACGAAAATTTTCAAAAATATAACATCCGGTGCGTATGGTGAACCTGTAGGGATCAGGAATCAGGAATCAGTAGGGCGAGGCTTGCCTCGCCCGCGTGCGCTTTTTAAACCGGATTGCGGGTCGAGACCGCAATGACGTAGCCAAAGGCTGCGTCTGGATTCTGCGACTGCGGCACTGCGTGCCTTGCACTTAAATGACAGAGTGTCTGCCCCCTGATTCCTGCCTCCTCTCTCGTCATCAAAATGGAAAATTCCGTTAAAATTGACTTATGTTCACACCTAAACCCGCTTTTTTATTCCAATGTAATCTTGTTCGTCTTTTAGAGATACAAAACAAGCAAATCCATTTCGGGCTCAATGATGCAAATTAAAACCGCCATACAAAACAAAACGATCCCGTTATTTAAAACTGACGCGGATAATTATTTATTTGAAACAGCAGAGGTCAATAAGCCAATTTTTGACAAAGTAAAGTTTGGGGATTTTGTTCCAACATTCAGCAGGAAAAACGGGCTGTTGTTTACTGAAAATAGTCTTGAGTGGTTAAAATGTATCGCCAATAATACTATTGATCTTATATTTGCCGACCCTCGCTATAATATTCAAAAAGCAGAATGGGATAAATTTGACTCACAAGAACAATATATCCGTTGGTCAATGGAATGGATACGTGAAGCGTCGCGTATTTTAAAACCAGAGGGTACCCTTTATATCTGCGGTTTCAGTGAGATTCTAGCCGATCTAAAACATCCCGCAATGCGCTTTTTTTCCGGGTGCAAATGGTTAGTATGGCATTACCGAAACAAAGCTAATTTGGGAAAAGACTGGGGAAGATCTCATGAAAGTATATTGCACTTGCGTAAATCAAGACATTTTACAATGAATACCGACGACGTTCGGATACCCTATGGCAATCATACTCTAAAGTATCCTGAACATCCTCAAGCAGAAACAAGTCAATACGGAAACAACAAAAAAAACATGCACTTGTGGAGACCGCACCCCAGAGGAGCAAAACCAAAAGACGTTGTAGAAATACCAACAACATGCAACGGCATGGGAGAGAAAACAGAACATCCTACGCAAAAACCGGAAGAGCTTATACGAAAGATAGTATTAGCATCAAGCAATCAAGGAGACATCGTTTTAGACCCCTTCTCAGGATCGGGAACAACTCTTGTCGTTGCTGAACAACTAAGGCGCAAATGGATAGGCTGCGAAATGAACCACGAATATAACCAATGGGCAATTCGTAGAATTGATAATGCTGCCCAACGAACCATAGAAGAATGGATTGAGTTTGATCGGTCAAACGCTAAACGGAGAGGATCAATCCGATGAAACTATCCCATTTATTGGAAACCGCAAAAGACAAAACTCGGTTTACGTCCCTTGAAGATTATTCAACTTTTTGTGAAAAATACTTGTCTTTTATTTATGATAATCTTCAAGCGGTTATCGTTTCCCAAAATGAAACCCATTATCGTTTTTTTCAATATAAGAAAGATGGTAACTATAATATTACTCGCCCCATCAACAATGGCTTAATGGTTTCATCGGTTGATTTTATAAATTCTAAAAATATTTTCTTCTATGCCATTAAACACATCAAAGATATAAAGAACGATACAGGAACAAGAACGACTTTAAATAGATTTATATACACTTGCCAACAATCAATTGGTGCAACACTCGACGCACTTCCGGCAGGGAAAAGCAATATTGCTCGAAAGATCAATGGAGATTTATTTGAGCGATTTATTCGACTTATCCTCTCTGAACTTGGGATTGCGGTTAAAGAAGGAGTTATTCGCGTGCCTGTTGTTGTCAATGAAGAAGAATTGTTTCAAATGGCTTATCAACACGACTTAATTATTGAGCATGGAAGAGACTTAAAAGCAATCGGTTCCGTGAAAACATCCAGTAAAGACAGACTAGACAAGATATTTATTGACAAGTTTCTATATAACCGTTTGACCAACAGCGAAACACCGCATTTTGCCGTATTTTTGCATGATGTCCAAAGAAAAGGAAAAGCCCCAAAGTTTGGAGTGAATACCACTTTTTTGACCGGTCATTTTAAGGGGTATACAATAAAATTGAATCCATTAGACGGTGTCTATTATTGTGATTTACGTCCAGTGATGCGCACGGATGCAATTCTGAAGAAATGTATTAAAACTTTAGATTGCCTTTTAATAGACGACGTATGGAAGTTTTGTGAATAAGGATTCGAGTGTGGATTCTGCGTTTAAGGGATCAGAAGTCAGGGATCAGTAGGGGCGAGGCTTGCCTCGCCCTCGTGCGCTTTTTAAACCGGATTGCGGGTCTGCCTGCCTGCGGCAGGTCTGCCCGCAATGACGAGGTGAGAGATTGCGGGTTGTTGTTTGATTCCGCGTTTTGCGATGATTCCTTTCGGGACGCCGAGGGCGGTGTCCCCCTGATCCCTGATCCCTGACTAAAAAAGCCCCCTTTATGAAAGGGGGTGGCAGGCTTTAGCCTGACGGGGGTTTGCGCTTTTCGTGCGAACACAATTCACCCCTTGTGAAGGGTTTTACTTTTTGCAAAATCTTTAAAACCGGATTGCGGGTCAAGCCCGCAATGACGAGGTGAGAGATTGCGGGTTGTTGTTTGATTCCGCGTTTTGCGATGATTCCTTTCGGGACGCCGAGGGCGGTGTCCCCCTGATCCCT
>JAIRPA010000146.1 GCA_031257235.1 Burkholderiales bacterium
CGGCAAAAAGTATTACTTTTTGCCGGTTGGGATTACCAAAAAAGTACGGGCAAAGCCCGATACTTTTTTGTAGGAAAAGCGAATGATGCAAACCCCCGTCAGGCTAAAGCCTGCCACCCCCTTTTATAAAGGGGGCTTTTTTATTCGGCAAAATGTGAAAACCTACTTTTGGGCGGAAATATTTTCCAAAAAAGGACAGGCAGAGCCTGATCCTTTTTTGTAAAAACGGCGGAAAAACCGGATTGCGGATCAAGTCCGCAATGACGACGCGCTTTGCGCGTCCGCCGTTCCTACCAAAAAGTATCCGGCTTCGCCGGTGCTTTTTGGGTGACTTTTCCCGCCCAAAAGTAGGTTTTCACTTTTGGGCGTTCCACAAAAGGGGGTGGCTACGAAGTAGCCGGGGGTTTGTGCTTTTCGGGCGAACACAGTTCGCCCCTACGCAAAAAAGTGACCGGCTTTGCCGGTACCTTTTTGCCGACCTGATTCACTTTTGGGCGAATAGCTCATCCGACTCCTGATAACGCGCCCGCTCAAGCGCGATCATTTGGCGCATTCTGCCGAAATTCAAACTCGCGCCCTCCCGCGCCGTCCAACCGAGTGCCAAAATGCGATACCCCAGGCGTTGCGCTCTCACCACATTCGCCCAATAAGACGAAACATGCTTTTCAATGGTTTTGGATTCGTTCATCGCGTCATCGTAGGCGTTGCGCAGAGAAATTAAGCGACGACGCAGACGATCTTGAAGTCTTCTGACTTTGCGCGAATACATGTCGCCCGTGGTCAATTGGTTTAATAAGGCTTCTGCCGCGTCCAGCGTTTGCAGGATTTCTTTCGGCACGCGACGTTCCCCGTCTTTGGTGGCCACCGTAAACAAAACCAGTGCCGCGCAAGCCACCCCCACCAAAGTATCGATCGCGCGCGCAAAAAAGAGGGCGCCGACGGCTTCGGTAAACGTGCTGGCGATCAACAGCGAAGAAGGCGTGATAAAAATCACTGCCAGCGCGTAATTGCGCATGATCGTCATCTCGGTGAGGTAGCGACACAACGTCATCACCAAGACCAACCAAAATCCTTGAGGATGAATCCAGATCACCAATTCCGCCGTTGCGAGCCCCACCAAGGTGCCGACCAAGCGTTGCCACCCGCGTTGAATCAACATGGTGCGTCCGCCGGATTGATGCAGGACAAGTGCCGCCGCCGCCATTGCCCAATACGCTTGCGTTAAACCCAGATAAAGCCCGATGATCCCCGCCAAAAAAGAGGCGATGGCAATCCGAATCGCGCTACGGCGCGGCGCGGAGTAAGGTCCGACGATGCCCTCTTTTAACATGTCTAAGGCGCGACGGTGTTGATTGGTGAGTTGTTCATCCACATAGCGACGATTCATTTGATCCAAAAGATCACCGGATTCGGCGTCTTTACGCGGTTTGCGCGGAGACAAGCGCCGCGCTTCACGCACCAAGGCGTCACACACGCTCAACAGTTTGTCGCCGGCGGTGTCGCGTCGGGTGGTCGAGGAAAACACAAGATTGATGCGTCGATTGAGTTTTTGAAACGGGTTTTCGGGGGGAAGCCCTGCCAACATCTCCCAGGCGTCTTGAAGCGCGGCAGCGGCAATGTGGCGCGACATATCTTCCGTGGGTTTACCCATCGCTTTGACCAAAGACTGCACCGCGCGCGCCGCCGCCAAAATGATGCGGCGTTGAGGTCCATACGGCACGATCAAATACCCCACCATTTGCACACACCACGCGCAAAGCCCGCCGCCTAAGACCAAAAGCAAGGACGCCGTGATGGAAATCCCGCGCGATTGAATCATGGTGCCCATCGCGCAGACCATCACCAAAAGATAGGCGCCCGGTCTGCCGACATTCAAACTGTTGTAAATCAACACCGCGACGCCGGCAAAAATCGACACCGTCACCACCCCCAAAAAGGGCGTGACCGTTCCTAATTCGCCCAGCGTGATGGCCAAGACAAACGCCAACGCGGTCACCGCCAAAAGGACGGCGCGCTTATGGTAGGGGAGTTGTTCGCCGTAAAGCCCCGTGAAGGCGCCGATAGAGGCAATCAATCCCGCGCCCTCATTGCCCAAAAGCCAGCCGATCAAAAGCGGGATGGCGGTACACAAAGACGCGCGAATGGCAAACGCGCTTCTTCCTCTCACATCGTTCCACACAAAAAGTGCTTTGACCGATAGCGGAGAAGATAAAGCCGGCTTGGGAGGCGCGGGAAGCGCGCGCTCAGACTGGGCGGTTGTCAAAGGTAAGGGAGTGTCGGACATAAATTAAACGGTGTCTATCATATCAAAAGTCAGAGGTCAGGGATCAGAGGGTCGTCATTCTGCGCGAAGCCTGCGACAGCAGGCGAAGTCGCAGAATCCACACGCCGCCATAAGGCAGCGTCATTCTCAACTTGATCCGCAATCCGTTTTTACCGCCGAATAAAAAAGCCCCCTTTATAAAAGGGGGTGGCAGGCGAAGCCTGACGGGGGTTTGCGCTTTTCGGGCGAGGCAAGCCTCGCCCCTACACAAAAAATCGTCGGGGTTCCCCCGCGATTTTTTGGAAATTATGACCGGCAAAAAAATAGGTTTTTACTTTTTGCCGTTTTGCTTCTCATTTGCTGTTTTCCGGCGATGAAATATAATGCTTGGGCTTATCAGCTGTCCGACCGTTCTTCCGGGTCGGTTTTTTTGGCGTTGTCTTTTTTTAGTCGAGGGTTAATTTGTCTCCAAACTATCCGCATCCGTGGCTCGCGCGAGAAGGTCGTCCCTTTGTCGCCGCGTCGGTCATCGTCGCGATTTTATTGTCCGCGCTCGCCTTTTTATCGCCCGTTTTGGGGTTGTGGTCTATTCCCGCGTGGATCGCGGTGATTTTTATTGTTCAGTTTTTCAGAGACCCGCCCCGCGCCATTCCGCCTTTGCCCGGCTCGGTGTTGTCGCCGGCGGACGGCAGAATCATCAAGGTGGAAATCGCCCATGATCCTTTTTTGGACAGAGACGCGCTTAAAATCAGCGTGTTCATGAATGTATTCAATGTTCATTCCAACCGCGCGCCGGTGGCAGGTGTGGTGCGGTCGATTTGGTATCACCAGGGCGAGTTTTTCAACGCGGCGTTGGATAAAGCCTCCGAACGCAACGAAAGTAACGCGTTGCACATCGTCACCGAAAAAAATGAGGATGTCACTTGTGTGCAAATTGCCGGCTTAATCGCGCGGCGTATCCTGTGTTACACCGGCGTTGGCGACACCTTAAAACGCGGGCAGCGTTACGGGTTTATTCGGTTTGGCTCGCGGGTGGATGTCTATCTGCCGCCGTCCGCCAAACCTGCGGTTGCCATCGGGCAGAAAGTTTTTGCCACCGAAACGATATTGGCTTTTCTTGAGGATTGATGATGAATGACCGGCAACACGAAGGGCAAAGCGTCATCGCGCCCGGCGAAGACAAAACCGCCTTTGCGGAAAACGATACCGAGACGCTCTTCAACGATGACGACGAAAACCTCTCCTCTGAGGACGAGCAAGACGTGGATCGAAAAGAAAATATCTTGCGGCGCACGGCCATGAGTCGGCGCGGCATTTATTTATTGCCGAATCTTTTTACCACGGCGGCACTTTTTGCCGGTTTTTATTCCATCGTTCAAGGCATCACCGGCAATTACACGCGCGCGGCCATCGCGGTTTTTTTCGCGGCGGTGATGGATAGTTTGGACGGTCGCGTCGCCCGAATGACCAAAACCCAAAGCGCGTTTGGCGCGGAGTACGACAGCCTTTCCGACATGGTTTCGTTTGGCGTGGCGCCTGCGGTATTGGTGTACGTGTGGACACTCTACGGGCTGGATAAATTCGGCTTGGGGTGGATTGCGGCGTTTGTTTATGTGGCGGGGGCGGCGTTACGGTTGGCGCGGTTTAATACCATGCTGGAGGTTGCCGACAAACGCTGGTTTATGGGCATTCCGAGCCCCGCGGCGGCGGCATTGGTGGTGAGTTTCGTGTGGATTGCGCATGACAGCGGTTATGCCGCGCACAAACTCCAGTGGCTGGCGTGGGCGGTGACGATGTTTGCCGGCTTGACCATGCCCAGCAATCTTAAGTATTACAGTTTTAAGTCGATCAATTTGCGCAAAAGCGTTCCGTTTGTCGTCGTGTTTTTGGTCGTTTTGATTTTTGCGGTGATTGCGTGGCAACCCCCGCTGGCGCTTTTTTCCGTTTTTGTGATTTACGCGGTATCCGGGTATGTCATCAGCGGTTATCTTTTGTGCCGCCACCGCCGGCGCGCCAAAAAAGCGTCCGTTAAAAGTATTCATTAAAAGTATTCGTTAAAAGTAAAGGGTATTTGTGCAACACATACGGAATTTTTCGATCATCGCGCATATTGATCACGGGAAGTCCACGCTGGCGGATCGCTTGATTGAGCGTTGCGGCGGTCTTTCCGAGCGCGAGATGGACGCGCAGGTTTTAGACTCCATGGATTTGGAGCGCGAGCGCGGCATCACCATCAAAGCGCAAACGGTCGCACTTTCTTACAAAGCGCGAGACGGAGAAACCTATTTAATCAATATGATCGACACCCCCGGTCACGTGGATTTTGCTTATGAAGTGTCGCGCTCTTTGGCGGCGTGCGAGGGCGCGCTTTTGGTGGTGGATGCTTCACAAGGCGTGGAAGCGCAGACGGTCGCCAATTGTTATACGGCGGTCGAGCAGGGGGTGGAAGTGTTTCCGGTGTTAAACAAAATTGATTTACCTTCCGCCAGCCCGGATCGCGTGATCGAAGAGATCGAAGATATTGTGGGCATCGACGCGCAAGACGCGCTTTTGGTGAGCGCGAAAACGGGGGAGGGCATCGACGATATTTTAGAAGCCATCATCGCCAAAATCCCGGCGCCAATGGGCGACCCTGAAGCACCGCTTAAAGCCTTAATCATTGATTCGTGGTTTGACAATTACGTCGGGGTGGTGATGTTGGTGCGTGTGGTTGAAGGTCGGGTCAAAACGCGCGACAAAATCATGTTGATGGCGACAGGTGCGGTGTATTCGTGCGAACAATTAGGTGTTTTTACGCCAAAATCCGTCGCGCGGGAAAGTCTTTCCGCGGGCGAAGTCGGTTTTATCGTGGCCGGCATCAAAGAGTTGAAAGCGGCCAAAGTGGGCGACACGGTGACATTATCCGGCAAGCCCGCGTCCCAACCTCTGCCCGGCTTCAAAGAGGTCAAGCCGCAGGTTTTTGCGGGGCTTTATCCTGTGGAGTCCAATCAATATGAAGCGTTGCGTGACGCCTTAGACAAACTCAAGTTAAACGATGCCTCGTTGCACTATGAGCCGGAAGTCTCGCAGGCGTTGGGCTTTGGGTTTCGTTGCGGTTTTTTGGGTTTGTTGCACATGGATATTGTGCAAGAACGCTTGGAGCGCGAATACGACATGGATTTGGTCACCACCGCGCCGACGGTGATTTATCAAATTGCGCAAAGCGACGGCACGGTGGTAGAAATCGAGAACCCGTCTAAACTGCCGGACTTATCCCAAGTGGAGGAAATCCGCGAGCCGATCATCACGGCGACCATTTTATTGCCGCAAGATTATGTGGGTCCGGTCTTAACGCTTTGTACCGACAAGCGCGGCACGCAGATCAACATGCAGTATTTGGGGCGTCAGGTGATGCTGACCTACGAATTACCGATGGCGGAAGTCGTGATGGATTTCTTCGATCGGTTAAAATCGGTGTCTCGCGGGTATGCGTCGCTTGATTACGATTTCAAGGAATTTCGCGCGGCGGACGTGGTCAAGCTCGATATTCTCATCAACGGCGAAAGGGTCGACGCGTTGTCGTCGATGGTGCATCGTTCGGTGGCGCAGTATCGCGGTCGGGATGTGGTGACGCGGTTAAGAAAGTTGATTCCGCGTCAGATGTTTGACGTGGCGGTGCAGGCGGCCATCGGCGGGCAAATCATCGCGCGGGAAACCATCAAGCAAATGCGCAAAAACGTGCTGGCCAAATGTTATGGCGGGGATATTACGCGCAAGCGCAAACTTTTAGAGAAACAAAAAGCCGGCAAGAAGCGAATGAAGGCGGTGGGAAATGTAGAAATTCCCCAAGAGGCTTTCTTGGCGATTTTGCAGGTGGACGATGAATAATCAATTAAGAATATGGATAAATTAAATTTTCCGTTGATTTTGTTTGTGCTGACGGTTGCCACAGGCGCCGTCTGGGCGTTTGATCGTTTTTACGCCGCGAAAAAACGCAACGAGAACCAACGAAGACCGGCGTGGATCGAATACCCTGTCGGTTTCTTTCCGGTGTTGCTTTTGGTATTTGCGTTGCGCAGTTTTGTGATCGAGCCGTTTAAAATTCCCTCGTCGTCGATGCGCCCCACCTTAGAAGTCGGCGATTTTATTCTGGTCAATAAATTTGCCTACGGTATCCGATTGCCGATCATCGAGCAAAAAATTATTCCGCTGGGGCATCCCAAACGGGGGGATACCGTGGTGTTTCGTTATCCGAACAATCCGAAAGAAGATTACATCAAGCGCGTGATTGGTCTTGCCGGTGATGTGGTCGAATACAAAGGTAAAATTCTTTCGGTCAACGGGCGGGTTCTGAATGACACGCCGATCGGGAAACTTTCCTATCTTGAGAATTACCTCTATTCGGACGAGCGGGGTCAATCCGAAAGCGAGGTTCGTCCCGTGTGGGTGGATACCTTCACCGAAACCGCTTATCTTGATCATGACGGAAACCAAAAAATATCCTATACCATTGCCAAAGACCCGATTTTGCCGCCGATTAGTCTTTTTGGCGTGGAATCTTTTGAATTTAAAGACGCTTGCGTGTATGCTAACGACGGCTTTAAATGTATCGTTCCTCAAAATCATTATTGGGTGATGGGGGATAATCGGGATCACAGCGCGGACAGTCGCTATTGGGGGTTTGTCCCGGATGAAAACTTGCGGGGTCGCGCGTTTTTCATTTGGTTTAATTGGGACGATATTAAAAGTGTGGCATTTAAACGTGTCGGAAGTATTATTCATTGAAAGGAGAAGTCATGAAAAAAATAAGTTTTCAAAAACAACGCGGGATTTCATTGTGGGGGGTGATGGGGTTGGTCGTAGCCGCGGTGGTCGTGCTTTGGCTGGCGATTAAAGTCGCGCCGGAGTATTTAGAGTCAAGCTCGGTGGACACCTGCCTTAAAGATGCTTATGCCGCCTCTAATTTTGCCAGCAATAACAGAGTGGACGATTTAAAAACGAGTTTTAATCAATGCCTTCAAAACAATGCTATTTATGAGCAGTCCGGTTATGAAATCAAACCGCAAGGCAAAACCGCTATTTTAGAGTGGAAGCGTCAGTTACCGATGTTCGGAAACGCCTCGTTGTTGTTGGAGTTTTCCGCACGCGCTCCGGAATAAATCAACGTGAAAGAAAAAGGGCTCCCCGATACTTTTGCTTTACTGGGATACCGGTTTAAAACGCCTGCCTTGTTACGGCAGGCGTTGACACATCGGGGCTTCTCAAAGCAACACAACGAGCGTTTGGAGTTTATCGGAGACGCTGTGTTGAACTGCGTGATTGCGCGCGCGCTGTTTGATCGGTTTCCAACCACCAGCGAGGGCGATTTATCACGGATGCGCGCGCGCTTGGTGAGTCGGGATGCCCTTTATGATTTAGCGTTGCAGATTTCGTTGAAAGATTATCTTTATTTGAGCGACGGTGATTTAAAAGGCGATGCCGTTAGTAGCTCGTCGATCGTTGCGGACGCGCTTGAAGCCGTCTTTGGTGCGGTGATGGTGGATGCGGATTTTGAAACCGCACGAGAAGTCATCTTTAAAGTGTATGGAGACACTTTAACCGCCGCCACGCCCGATCGCTTAGGGAAGGACGCCAAAACGCGCCTGCAGGAATGGGTGCAGGCGCGGCGGGATTCGTTGCCCGAATATAAAGTGGTGGAGATCGAAGGAGAGGCGCATCAATTGCATTTTGTGGTGGAGTGCAAAATCCAAGCCCTTCCGGAACCTTGCCGCGGAGAAGGCGCCACCCGCCGCGCGGCGGAACAGGTGGCGGCACGAGCCGTTTTACAGGCACTGGGGATTCAAGAAGATTTCATCAAAGAATCGGATTTTAAAAGTAAGCCCCCTAAGCCCAGCAAATTCACCAAGTACGCCAAGGTCGCGCCGCATCACGCGGGGTGATGTGTCGTGCCCGTTTTTGATGAACCGATGAAAGCGATGACTGACTAAAGACTCATGCCCGACACCCATCCACCTTCTTGCGACTTATCCGAATCTCCCGCATCCGCCCCCACCTTTTGCGGATGGGTGGCGTTGATTGGACGCCCGAACGTCGGAAAATCCACGTTGTTGAATCGTTTGATTGGCACGAAAGTGAGTATTTCGTCGTCCAAAGCGCAGACCACGCGGTATCGTTTAAACGGTATTTTGACCGAAGGCGCGTATCAATTTGTGTTTGTCGATACGCCCGGCTTTCAGATTCGCTATCGCTCTAAATTAAACGCGCAGATGAATCAATCGGTCAGAGAGGCTTTAAAAGATGTGGATTGTATTGTGGTGTTGTTGGAAGCCGGCAAATACAACGAATACGACGATAACGTGATTAAACTGCTCCCTCAAAACAAACCCGTGATTGCCGTCATCAACAAGGTGGATGTTTTGCCCGATAAAGGTTTGGTGTTGCCGCAAATCGAGGCGTTGTCCCGACGGTTTGATTTTGCGGCGATCATTCCGATTTCCGCCGAGCGGGATTGGCAGGTCAACACACTCAAAAGCACCCTAACGCAGTATCTTCCCGAATCTCCCTTCATGTTTGAAGAAGACGATTTAACCGATCGTGATGATCGTTTCTTTGCGGCGGAGTTCATCCGTGAAAAAATTTTTCGATTGTCGGGAGATGAAGTTCCGTATTCCACGCATGTGGTGATTGATTCCTTCAAGACCGAAAAAACCCTGCGTGTGATTGAGGCAAAAGTCATGGTTGAACGCGAAGGACAACGCGCGATGTTGTTGGGTCACGAGGGCTCGGTGATGAAGCGAATTGCCACGGAAGCGCGGCAGGATATGGAGCGGCTTTGGGGGTGTCGTGTTCATTTAACGGTGCGGGTTTTGGTTCGCGCCGGCTGGATGAACGATCCTAAAGTGCTGCGTCAATTTGATATTTCCGCGTAGGGCAATCATGGGTGCGCGTGGCAAAAGCGTCGATCAGGAGCCGGCGTTTGTATTGCATGGTTATCCGTATCGGGAAACAAGTCTATTGGTCGATGTGTTCACCCAAAACTATGGGCGCGTGATGTTGGTGGCGCGCGGCGCGCGTCGTCCCCGTTCAGAATCGCGCGGGCTTTTGCAGGCATTCCAACCTTTGGCGTTATCTTGGGTGGGGGGGAATGAAATCAAAACACTCACCAAAGCCGAATGGCAGGGCGGCATGGCGTTACCCAAACGCGGTGCGTTGATGAGCGCGTTTTATTTAAACGAATTGTTGTTGCGTTTTTTGCCGCGTGAAGACGCGCATCCGAATTTGTTTGCCGCTTACCAAACCACGATCACGGCGTTGAGCGAGCCGCAAAACGGCACGGTGGACACACAGTCTTTACGAAGATTTGAAATGGCGCTTTTATCGGAATTGGGGTACGCGCCGGTGTTGGCGCACGAGCGCGCGCGCCACGCAAAAAACGCCGAAGAAGTCCCGCCGATTGAACCTGACAAAAAGTATCGTTATTTTTTTGAACGCGGCGCGTTGCCGGTTGACGAAAAAAGTTTGAAAGAGGCAAAGCCTATCGCGCCCGAAACCCTCGCCCGATCTCATGAGATTATTTCGCCTGAAGTGCCGATTGTTCACGGTAAAACCTTATTGGCGCTTTCAACCGGCGTCTTTCCCGATACCGAAACGCAAACGGAAGCAAGACAATTGATGGCGCAGGTCATCAATCATCATCTTGAGAACCGCCCGCTCCACTCCCGCCAAATCATGCGCGAATTAACGAAGATGAAACGAGGCGGGTTCGGCAAAACGTAGGTTTTTACTTTTTGCC